>NZ_JAUBVR010000184.1:0-1453 GCF_036705955.1 Microcoleus sp. A6-C6
CAGGGCAAGCTCATCTAATTTGGTATAAATTGTACTTGACAAAAAGGCAATGATCGGGTGTGCACCATTTAATGATGGGCAATTCTATAATGTCTAAAATAGTAAGTCGGCTTCGTGAGGTAAAACTTTATGGATAAAGGATTTGCACCAATTCAGACCACATCTGAATCCAAGTTAGGGCTGAACAAAAAACAACCCATTTCCATGCAACAGTTACAAGAGAGCTTGTCACATTATTTTGATGACGTACCGGATCCGAGAGTTAACCGAACTAAACGCCACTTACTTAAAGACATTATTGTGATTGCCCTCTTATCCACAATAGCCGGAGGTGATGGATGGCAGGACATGGAAAATTATGGCATCAGTAAGCTGACTTGGTTAAAAGAATTTTTAGAGTTACCGAATGGTATTCCGAGCGATGACACGTTTAGAAGGGTCTTTGAACAATTGGAACCCGAAATTTTAGAACAAAAATTAACCTTATGGGTTCAGCACTTAATTGGGCCAGTTATCCAAGAAGTTATTCCCATTGATGGAAAAACACTTAGAGGGTCTTATGACCGAGAAAATGGGATAAAAAACTTACATTTAGTCACCGCCTGGGCGAGTGAGAATCGATTGGTACTCGGACAGGTTAAGGTGGAAAATCATTCAAATGAAATCACAGCCATTCCAGCCCTCTTAGAATTAATTGATATCACCGGAGCGACTATTACAATGGACGGGGGACTCAAACTGAAATAATTCGGCTAATTCATCAAAAAAAGGCCAATTATGTAGTCACCTTAAAAAGCAACCATCCCACTCTTTATAATCAAGTCAAGAATTGGTTTGAAACCGCCCAATCCCATCAATTTAAAGGGATTAAAATTGATGAAAATCATCAGACAGAATCCGCCCATAGCCGAGTGGAAACTCGAAAAGTTTGGGCTTTTCCAGTCGCGGCATTAGGAGGACTTTATAAACAAGACGAATGGGCTGGTCTTCAAAGTATTGTTGTAGTAGAGCGATTCCGTTATTTGTGGAATAAAACGACTCACGAACTGCACTTTTATTTAAGTTCTTTACCCCCCAATGCTCAGATTAATGGGAGGATTATTCGTCAACATTGGACTATTGAAAATCAAGAACACTACGTTTTAGATGTCACTTTTAATGAAGATAGCTGCCGGATTCGGTCATTACATAGCCCTCGGAACTTGGCTACCATCCGAAGGCTGTCCCTGAATGCGATCAATCAAGAAACTACTTTCAAGGGTAGCTTACGGCAGAAAAGGAAGCGGGCCGCTATGAATGATGGTTACATGATGCTTATTCTCAAATCCTTGTACCCAGACTGATTGAGATGTTTTTAACCCCCTAGAATCTCTAATCCCAAACGGCTGTGCTTTAACTCTATAATTTCTATTTGTCAAGTACAATTTATACCAAATTAGATGAGCTTACCCTG
>NZ_JAUBVR010000135.1:0-7577 GCF_036705955.1 Microcoleus sp. A6-C6
TGGCTTTTCGCTCATCTGACTACATTACCATATTTTTCGGCTCTCAATCAACTATTTTTTACCTGAATCCTTACGCTAAAGCTTATCTCACGGGCGGTATTGAGGCGAATGCTAAGTTAGACTTGCTCGACGTGGGCGAAGACCTGAGCAAGGGCACCAGTGGCGATGGCAAAATTCATGCCTCAGAAATTACTTCCGGTATCAGTAATCCGCTGAACCTGTTTGAAGTCAATGGCGATGTCAAAGCCGCCCTAGATTTTAAGGCTGATTATCGCTCGGTCAAATTGAGCTGGACGGAACTCCCTAAGGTTACATGGAACACAGCTTACGAGAAGCACCTGGGTGAAATCAAACTGGCTGACTTCCGATTGGGAAGTGGTTCGACGCGCAAGAGTCGTGCCATTGACGGTTACATAACGGGTGGGCAAGTCTTCTTTGATGCCAACTTCAATGGGGTGCGAGATGATAATGAACCCTTCGCCTTTACTAACCCTGATGGCAGCTTCGACCTCACAATAGAACTAGAAAAGTTTGACAAAAATCAGGATGGCAAGATCGACTCTACCGAAGGCAAAATTATTATGACCAACGGGATAGATGTCTCGACCTATTTGCCTCTAGACACTCAGTTGTCTTCTACTCCCGAGTCAGAGGTGGTGACACCTTTAACTACCGTCATCGCTGAGTTAGCCCAGCAAGGTACTAACCCTGAAACTGCTGAAACTCAAGTGAAATCGGCGCTGGGGCTGCCGGCTGATGTTGATTTGGGCAGCTACGATCCGCTAGAAGCAATTACTCAAAACGATCCGAACGGGTTAGCTGTTTATGCCGCCCACGCCAAAGTACAAAATACCATTGTCTTGGTAACTAATTTAATTAGCGGTGCTTCAACCACTGCTAAAAATGAGATTGCCGATCGCATTATTTTCACCCTTGCCAACCAAATAAAATCTGGCACTCTCGATTTAAGCAATCCAGCACAATTGCAGACCATTATTCTGTCGGCGGCAGGCGAACTGCTTTCCCCGCAAGTATCTCCCATTGCCTCCGATGCTGCAAAAATTATTGCAGAGGGCAATCAGCGGATTAATGCGATCGCATCCAGCAATTCCTCGTCTTCAGATGCAGCCACCGAAATAGCCCGCGTACAAAAAGTCGAACAAGGCGAAGTCGCCAAAGACTTGCAGCAAGTAGCAGCAGGAAGTAAAACGATTCAGCAGGCGATCGCAGAAAATACAGGCGCATCCCTAAATACCCAAATTCAGTCGGCGACAGTTAACAACCCTACTGTCCGCAATACTGTAACAGATGATTCCAGCGCACCTTCAAATCCCGAAGAACCCTTCCCCGATAGCGGTATAGAATTAGTCAAAGATGGCCAAAACACTGTCGAAAGCACTGATGGTGATGATACCCTAGTCGGTAGCGCTGCTGATGATTTGTTGCGCGGCAAAAAGGGAAATGATTTCCTGTTTGGCCTTGATGGCAATGATTGGATCAACGGCAATCAAGGCAACGACTTGATCGATGGCGGAATCGGCGACGATACTCTCTACGGCGGTAAGGGTTTTGATACCTTGACAGGTGGTGCTGGCAATGACTTCATTTCTGGCAATCGAGGCGAAGATATCCTCATGGGTGAAAAGGGCGACGATACCCTCTACGGCGGTCAAGGCAATGATATTCTGCTAGGAGGTGAAGGCAACGATTACCTCAGCGGCGATTTGGGAGATGATACTTTGATTGGAGGCTTGGCGAGCGATCGCTTCTTACTATCTATTGATGCGGGCATCGATACTGTTGCCGATTTTGAAGATGGCAAAGATTTGCTGATTCTCGGTAATGGAGTGACTTTCTCGCAATTGGCGATTACTGAAAGTAATGGCATAACTCAGATTAGTTTTGCCTCAACCGGAAAAGTTTTTGCTTCTCTAACTGGGGTATCTTCGAGTCTGATTAGTGTCGCCGATTTTGCCTCAATCTAATAGCAAGTAGTCGCAGATAACCGTAGTTATCTGCGACTCTCAGAAATTGGCGCTAACACTTAAAAACTAGAGAGTATATATACTTACCAGCAATCGTGATCAATTACAGTCAATCTCCGGAACCAGGCTAGACTTGGACGCAAACATATTCAGTAGAATTAATCTATATTGCCACGACGTTCACCAATAAACATGGCTATAGTTATACTTACTGATTTTCGCATTTCTGGGGGTATTGAATCCTACTCAATAAGGACTCAATACCCTCTTGCTGCTAAAGGCGAAGCGTGTTATAGCCAGAGGATCTCGGAGGAATTATCATGAACCTAAATTTAGATACTATTTTCTCACCGCTGATGAACCCGGCCCTGAATGAGTTTCAGGCTTGGGCTTTGCAAAACCCAGAGGAGGGCCTCAGCAAAACGATGCTGCCCGCGATCGCCCTAATTGAGGGTTTAATTGCCAACGAACCCACCTATTTGCAAATCAAACGGCTGGCTTTCGGGGCTAATTTTTGCTGCGCGGGACAAGTGGTGATGGGAGAATTTGCCACACTCGAAGCAGCACTCACATCGCCCCAGGCGCGCGGATGGAGGCTGGGTACTTCTGTGCTCGATCCGGATCTCTCCCCCAACCAAGATGTCGGCGGTAGGAACCTGTTTTTGCTGTCTTTGTCCGATCGCGAACCAGACGGTAGCAGCAACCACGCAGCCTTCCGAAGCTGTATGCAGAAGTATCTCTTCAACAGTGCGACAACCACTCGCCAAGGAGACGAAATCAGCAGACGGTTACTCGATCGGCTAGCAGCAGATTATACCGAGATGCCGCACGGCGCGGGGGGAGCGTTTTTTACGGATGTGAAGCGCGGTTGGATGGGATTTTTAGTCCCATACCTGCACTACGTAATTTTTGGGATTAACCCAGATGACAAGCCTGCGATCGAACTTCTCACCGATTTACACTACATCCGCCAAAGCCCCGCGCACTACTTCGCCGTCGCCGGCAGCCTGCTGCAAAGCCTGAACCTGTTTGGACACGGGGATTTGTCGGCTCTCATCGAGCGCGCGGCGACGATTTACGAAAATTCTCCCGCTTTAGCCGACTTCGAGGAGAACTCGGAAAACAACGGGATGACTAGGCGGGAATTGGCGAAGCTGATGACAGCGATTATGGGGATAGCGGGACTGCAAGGCCCCCTGCACCTAGGTTACACGGCTATGGGATACCGCCCTCTCCCCGCGTATAAAGGAACACAGACGGCTGAAATTAATCCGACTGAGTTTTGGGACGATCTCGATTTGGACGATCGCCAGTCGATCGAGCTTTTCCTCCTGGAATGTGCGCGCCTCTGGGCTCCCGTCAGCGCCACCCACCGAGTCGCCACAGAGCCATTTACCGCCACGGTAGGGGGCAAAGAACGCACTTTCCCCGCCGGCACCAAGGTACTGATACCGCTCAGTCTAGGGCTGCTTGACGGGAGTTTCTGGGGCTCTACGGTGTACGAATTCAACGCTAACCGCGAGAATTTGTGCCCTTATCATATGGGTTTTCATGCGGTGGGCGATCGCAGCGCGGGACGGATTTGCCCCGCTAAAGACGTTGCAATGAATATGCTGGTGGATGTGATGAGTACAGTTGGTAAAGTTCGGCGATCGTAACAGGCAAGATGCCTGTTCCACAACACATCAAATTGCTTGTGGAATGTCCCCCCGGCCTTGAAAAGAAGTCCACCTTCACAGACTAATAAATAAAGGGGGTATCTAACCTGACAGGAAATCACAACTATTTTCGAGGTTAAATAATACCATGTTAATCGAAACAAAGAAACTAAAAGACATCGCAACTTGGATGAAACCAGAACATCCACCCGAATTTCCCGAAGCCCTCCAAGGTATCTTCTTTATGGACGGGAATATTTTGCCAGACTATTGTCTGACGATGTACAATTCTGAATGGAATGCTAACCAACGAACGTTATTGCTGCGGATTTATGATCCAGTTGTCTGGACATTTCATTCATCAATGGCGGGACGGATGTTACTTTATGCCGTCAAATTTTCTCGCTTCAGCTACTTGTTCCGCTTCTCAGATTCAACTTTGCAGCACGGGCACATCACGCCGATCGTGTTTGGATTGTCTGTACCGCCGTGGCTGATGGATTTTTTGATCGATCGAGATCCGAACACTCCGAATGGGGATATTTGGGATCGCAGAAACTCGTTTTTCGGCAGAGCTCCTGAAAAAGGCTATACACTCCGCAGAGTTGTCAAGAAAGATGGAAACCCCACATCAGCGTTTCCAGATTTTCTGTCGAAAGTTGGCAGTGATTGTTTAATCATTGCTCAAGAATGAAAAGATTTAGGTTTAGGAAAACTACAAAACCCGCTTAATTCGGCGGGTTTTTGCGATCGCAGCGGCGGGATTTGAACCCGCGACTCCCAGTGCGATCGCCCTTTCACAGCAAAATTCCCGAAAAACAACCGAAATGGCGATCGGCATCTATGACATAGCTTTCTGTATAATACACAAAGACATAGACGACAAAATTTGTGCATTCTATTAATTAAAATGAAACCAAAAACTTCACAAGCTCCTATTGCCAATAAAATCAAAAAATGGGTTCAAACAGCCAAAGAAGTTGAAAAAACTCGATTTGCTATATCCATAACCAGGCTGACAAGTATCAAAAGTTTGTGCACAGAAGATCGAGTTGCCGCCGAAAAATTTGCGCTCTACATTGCTAAACGAGTACAACACCAGATGAATCAGGCTACTTGTCCCGAACACTACCCTCAAGAAGAATGGGAACAGCACAAACAGGTAGTCGATGAGGCGATCCCCCTAATGGAAATTTACTTAGAAAATCCTACTGATGAAGGCACGCAATCTATCTATAGGTTATTGAGAACAATTAATGACCTACAAGGGGACGATCGTCGTAATGTTCACTGGGCAACAGTACATTTTGTCCGCAGTGGATATTTATTGAAATTAGACTATGCACTGCGTTGTTTCGTAGACAACGATTTTCCCTATTGGATTTATAAACTAGCTAGAGAATATGTAGAACGTTATGCCCCGCAGTATGGTTCAGGTATAACTCCTGAATCTATACCGATGTTGTTAGAAGTAGCAGAATTTTGGTGTCAGTATTATTTTGATCGAAGTTTGAGTGAGAAATTTCCTGGTTTTGTCTAAAACCAGCTTCTTTGCTTCGCCTTGATTCAGCTTGTTTATTTTGGTAGTGCGATCGCACCGCGCACACTCCTAAACGCGATCGCAAAAGTCTTGCTACACAAAAATGTTGCGTTTGTTTTCACGGGCGTGTTTCTCCTTACTTTTCCCGTTAAGTATGATTTGTAGCAAGAAGCCAGCCCTGGCACAGATCACGTAAATTTGACCAACCTCGCCAGAGGACTTGAATCCCAATTGGAGATTTACGCCGATGTTGAAGATAGCCTCCAAGATAAGCAACCGATTCCACTGCCCAGGCAACCGTTAACACAGGCGGAAATTTTGGGAATCTCGCCTTTAAAACTTGAATTTGTACTGGACTTAGAATTTCAACCGCAGGAGAATCAGGTTGATTACGATGTAGATAAGTAATCTGTAAAAGCTCGACGGCACAAACACTTAAAAAGCCTAACAAGGGCTTCATACCCTCAGCAGCAAGTCTGTAGCGCTCACACTTACAGCCAGACTTAAAGATTTTATGATAATCTTCCACCCGCCAACGATAAGTATACCAACGCAGAATCTTGAGGGCAGTTTCGATATCTTCTACGACTTCGGTAGTTAGAAGCATCCATTCTAAAGGTGTTTCGCCTTCTGGGCAATTAATTTCAGTTGCATAAACAGCATAAACTTGTAATGAATCACGATTATCAAAGCGATAGGGAACTCGTAGCTGAACTTGAGAGAAGCGCACTGCCAATGAAGCTATCCTTCCCTGACGTTTACCAGTTTCTGGTACTTTGATTTCCTGCTCAAATCTGCTCGGTTGCGATTCCAATTTTTTCCACAGACGTTCGCTATTCTGGTCTAGACTACGGTCATGAGCTGCACGTACTAATACTCCTGTATGTTTCAGTTGACGTGAAGAGTCGAACACTTCAGTAATATCTCCTTCTCGGTCGAAAACATGAATTACTCGGGTGCTATTACTGACTTCATGCTCGACTTCGGTCATCGCTTCTACCCATCGATAAGACTCTTTTTCTTCAAATGGGCGTTGACGAGCAGCTTTTCGCGCTAAAAGCTGTCGTTGTTTTTTGGCTGCTGCGGTTTCATCCTTCGGTGGCTTTTCTTTGTGCTCAAGGGTTCCATAGCTTTTGCCATAACAGTCCCATTACTTGTCCTTGTTCGGGAGTGAGCGCCAAGGCACTATGTAAAATTAATCCGTTGCCACCGTTGCCTGTGGGCCCATATCCTTCCCTTTTGGCTTTGATGCTGCCATAATCGAGAAAGGTGGTATCTCCTACGGATAATACGACTTCATATTCTTCCACGGCTTCACAGGTCATTTGACAGTGAGGTTTAATTATTCTGTCAAATTTTGTTTTGCTGTTGGCAAAAACTCATAAGCTCTTTTTAGCTCGTTTGCATTTGAGAATATTTCTGACAATCCTTTCCCAAACCCTTGGCTTAGGGCTTGGCCGATTGCATAGGCTCTATTGTTTAATCTCTCATCTCCTAATTCACAAGTTGCAAAATTTTTCTCCCACCAGTTCAACATTTTTGCCTGCCTTTACTTGATTTTAACCAGATTATATCACCATCTACCCCTTTTGCCTAGAATGACCTCCTACTCTACCTTTCAGAGATGCCGTGAAAAGTAAGGTGTTTCTCAGGTGCGTCGCTATTCAATTGTCGATCGTTCTTTGGGGATTTTCTGCAAGCGACGCACCCTACGGCTATTTATGCGCCACCCTGTACAAGATTTGCTTTCGGAGTTCGTCAGCCATCAAGATTAATGGCGGACAAACGAGCAGTATCAACCATTGCACGGGAGATAGCGGTGCAGTGGCAAAGATTTTTTGTAAGGCTGGAACATAGATAATCGATAGAATCAGCGCCCACTCAACAGCAATCCCGAACCAAATCAAACGGTTGCTAAAAAAGCCTAAGCGAAAAATCGAGACGCGCTCACTGCGGCAAGCAAAAACGTTGCCATCCTGACAAGCAACGATCGCAGCTAATGTCACAGTCGTTGCTTGATGATAAACTGCCATCTGGGTAGCATTCGCCGATCGTGCCAGAATGGTCGAATTAATCGCCTGCAACTCCGTAATTCCGTAGCCATTTGCCCACCAAACCAACAGAAAACCTGTCATTCCTGCCAACCCTTCCAGCAATCCGAGAAAGCAATAGGCACGCAGCAATAAAGACATATCCAGCAAGGGTTTTGACTTGGGGCGGGGTTGTGATAGTTGCTCTGGAAAAGTTGGGGCTGCTGCCCTTGGTAATTTGTTGCAATAGACCTCTTGCAAAATAATTTTATGATATAATAGAGAGTTTTACTGGATTGAATCCCAACTCTTAACTTATTTTTACTCTTGCCTTGCTAGAAACAGGATAAGATACTAGAAACTT
>NZ_JAUBVR010000136.1:0-7515 GCF_036705955.1 Microcoleus sp. A6-C6
GCGCGACTCGCCGATTCCGATTCCTCGCGCTGCGATCGCCCCAGCAACAATCGCGCCACTGTCGGCGTACTCGCTTCATCGAGGGTTGTCAAAGCCATCAGCGCCACTCCCAGGGGCAACTGTTCGATCGCGCCCAACTCATCCAAATATACCAGATGCACCTGATCGCTGTTCAAGAGCGATCGATAGGGATGGGTTTCTGATTGTTCAGTCGATCGACTCGGATAAATTACCACCGCTTCCCAATCAGTAAAACGCTGACGGTTGCGATAAAAATACAAAAACGACTCACCAAACAATCGCTCATAAAGCAATTCATCGCGCTGAAACTGCACTTCACAGAAATAGACAACTCCCGGCTCAGCATCCGGTGGCAAAAACACCCCATCAATTTCAAACTTCGGTTCCTTTACAGCAACGGAGTCAAATCGATACTGTTCTGCATTCAATGGTGACTCTTCCAATAGCTCAAACAGCAGCGTCGGAGTTTCTTGAAAGAACTTGTAAAAGATTGAATCTCGACGCATTAAGTCAAAATCTCCTATAGCCTGTGCAACTTATCCAAAATCCGCAAGCCAGAATCAACAAGCGTGACTCATCGCCCGGTTGACAGTCGTCTCGCGGGTCAATAGTAGCTTGTTTGATGCGTCCACATCTAGCGCGCGATCGCCCGCGGGCAGCTCAACAACCGCCAAAAACTCATAATTGCCACAAAAATTCAAAATCCCAAACCCAAAACTCCCGAAGCCCAGTACGATCGATCTAGTTAGCAAAAATAAGTAAAAACCTTACGAGGGTAAATTATATGGATCTGGTCGTACTCCAGAACTGGCTGGACAACATCTCCTTCGCCATCCTGTTCACAACAATGCTCATCTACTGGGTAGGCGCAGCATTCCCCAGCATTCCCTACCTGGCCGCCCTAGGAAGCGCAGGAATGGCCGTCGCCAACCTCTCCATCGCCGCCCTACTCGGTTCTAGGTGGATAGAAGCCGGCTACTTCCCACTCAGCAACCTTTACGAATCCCTATTTTTCCTAGTTTGGGGAATCACCGCCATCCACCTAGTCGCCGAAAACATGAGCCGATCGCGCTTAGTCGGAGTAGCCACAGCCCCCGTAGCAATGGCAATAACCGCCTTTGCCGCCCTGACACTCCCCGACACCATGCAATCGGCAGAGCCCCTAGTACCCGCCCTCAAATCCAACTGGCTGATGATGCACGTTAGCGTCATGATGCTCAGTTACTCAACCTTAATGGTAGGAGCATTACTGGCGATCGCATTTTTAATCGTCACCCGCGGCCAAAAAATCGAACTCACCGGCAGTTCCTTCGGCACCAACAGCAGCCGCAACGGCAACTACCGCCTCCAACGCGCTCAAAACCCCGAATCTCCAACCATCGAAACCGTCGCCGACAGCGCACTAGCATTCAGCGAACCATCTTTCAACTCCAACAATAACGGTTTGGGCACCACCGCAGTGCTCGAATTAGCCACCGTTCAAACCGCATCAACCGCCCCAACTCAAACCGCAGAACTTCTCTCGCCCCAGCGCTTGAATCTAGCAGAAACTCTTGATAATATTAGCTATCGCATCATCGGTTTAGGATTCCCATTACTAACAGTGGGGATTATTGCCGGTGCCGTTTGGGCTAACGAAGCTTGGGGCTCATACTGGAGTTGGGACCCCAAAGAAACTTGGGCACTAATTACCTGGTTAGTATTTGCAGCCTACCTACACGCCCGCATCACTCGCGGCTGGCAAGGAAGGCGCCCAGCAATTTTAGCCGCCACAGGTTTTGTAGTAGTTTGGATTTGCTATCTAGGCGTCAATCTGTTAGGCAAAGGTTTACATTCCTACGGTTGGTTTTTCTAATAAAAACTGACAACTTGTTACCGTTAAATGCTCGCTGTTCCCTCGCGAAACCCTCGCGAGCGGAACCGCACCAATCCCTCACATAGGTATCCAAGTCTAACCAGATTTGATATCAAAAAATCAACCGAAAAAAGTCAACATTCAACTGACTTTTTTACTCAAATTTACTCAAAGGCAAATAGACATGGAAGAGTCGCAAATATTTCTCAAAGAAGACGATGTTTTGTCTACCCCTGCCACAGCTTTAATGTACCAGTGCACATTCAAAGTTGGGGAATTTATGACGATTATGCAGTCAAAATTGCTAGAAGAAAGACTATTTACCGACGGCATGGATTGCGAACTTCTAAGTTCAGGAAAAGCCTGGACACAGGGAAAAGTTAGATTGCGGCTAGAGTTCATCCCCCTCGCAGAAGTGGAAGAACAAAAAGCCCTTCCCGCTGCCCCAGAAGAATCAGACAGCCCCCAAAACAACGCCGCAGAGAGCTTCGACGAAACTTATCAAGATGAGCAAATAGATGTCAGCGACTCAACAGAAATAAGTAGCGATTTTCCTGTTTCTAGGTATCCAGACAGCAACCCCCACAGTCGAGGAATGTGGAGCTAAGCTGCTACTTAGGGGAGAGGGAAAGGAGGAAGATTTTTAAACTTTAAATTCAGAGTTTTGAATTGAAGAGCTTAAAACTGCACTGCCTTCCTACAACTGCCAACCCTGAGCGAAGCCAAACGGCAACTATACTGCCACGCCCACTGCTTTCCTAACAACTGTCAACTGACAACTGACAACTAACAACTGTCAACTGTCAACTGACAACTGACAACTAACAACTGTCAACTGCTTTCCTAACAACTGTCAACTGTCAACTGACAACTGTCAACTGTCAACTGACAACTGTTAACCGTAATGCCTGAATCTTCAAACTGGACACACCTCCACGCTCAACTGCACCGGACACTGCTACACAGACAAATACTGCCCTCAAATCAGCGATTGTTAGTAGCAGTATCCGGCGGACAAGATTCTCTGTGCTTAATTAAATTACTGTTAGATTTGCAGCCAAAATGGGGCTGGCAATTAGCAATTGCTCACTGCGATCACCGCTGGCGTTCCGATTCCCAATCCAATGCCAATCATGTAGAAAATTTAGCTAAAAATTGGGGAATATCCTACTATTTGCAAACAGCCTCCGACATCCCCAAAACCGAAGCAGCCGCCAGACAATGGCGGTATCAAGCTTTAACCGAAATTGCGTTAGCGAAGCCCGCCCCTACGGGAGGCTCATCAACGAAGAGGATCGCCCACAACTACTCCTACATCGTGACAGGCCACACCGCCAGCGATCGCGCCGAAACACTCCTCTACAACCTAATTCGTGGCAGCGGCGCCGACGGACTTTCCGCCCTCACTTGGACACGCCCCCTTGCCGATTTACGTTTGGAGAATTCCGGCGACAATCCCCAATCCCAAATCTATTTAGTTCGTCCCTTGCTCGAAATCACCCGATCGCAAACAGGTCAATTTTGTCAAGACCAAAAACTACCAATTTGGGAAGATTCCACCAATCAAAATTTACAATATGCCCGCAACCGCATTCGATCGCAACTATTACCCTATTTAGAAACTCATTTCAACCCAAGAGCATCGACAGCCCTCTCCCAAACAGCCGAACTCCTCCGCGCCGATGTCGAATATCTCGAACTTGCAGCCAGCGACTTACTACAGCGAGCCATCTCTCCAACTACAAACAACCCCCAGGTGCAAATTCAACTGCCAATCAAGCTAAATTGCCAGATTTTGCGAGACGCACCCTTAGCCTTACAGCGGCGCGCAATGCGGCAAGTATTGCAACAAATATTACCCTCCGCACCCAGTTTTGACAGCGTAGAAAAACTCACCAGCTTAATCTCAGCGCCCAATCGATCGCAAACCGATCCATTTCCCGGAGGAGCCATCGCCCGAATCGAAAAACCTTGGATCGCCTTAGCAAAGCCCGCCCCTACGGGGGCTGCGCCAACGAAGAGGATCGATATTTAATTTTAAGCGCTGGGCAGAAAACCCGAAAGAGCTTGCCGCAAATCAGAAACCACCTGATCTTGCTGCTCTCCAGTTTGCTGCGCGCGATCGAGTTCAGCCCCCACCGCTGTCAGCTTTTGGCGCAGCCCACTCAAATTGTCCTGCACCGGCTGCAACATCTCTTGATAAACATTCACCCGCCCCCAGAGTTCCGCCACAGCACCCTTCTCGTTAAATAAATTCTGCTCCAACTGCTTAAGTTCATTGCGTTTCGCCTCACTTTCCCCATTTTGACGGTTGACATTTCCCTCAATTTGAGATATAGCCTCCTCCACCTGCTGAATTTCCTTTTCCAGCCCTTGCAATTCTTCGCTTTGCTGCTGGCATTGAATCTTGAGCTGTGCGACGATCGGCCCCAAATCAATATCTCCGGGTTCCGTTTTTTGAGGATTAGCAGTACCCAAGCGACGCCACAACACCGCCTGATGCTGCTTCAAAACATTCTCCCGTTCCTGCAAGCGGAGGCGCTGTCCCACCAGAGTTTCATTCAACATCTGATAACTTTCGAGTTCATCAGCCATTTCATTTTCCAAAGCCATGCGATCGTACTCGCTAGCAGCTTGAATTTTCGCTTGCAGCTCCTCAATTGTCTCCTGCTGGAGAGTCAACTCCTCCTCCTGATCATTAACAAACCGGAACACCTTTTCCAAATCCTCCTGCAAATGTTGCACCAGCCCCTGCAACTCCTCAATCGGCATCCTCTCCAGAGCAGACACATCCACCACCTGTTCCAGAGCTACCGAACCCGAACCAGAAGCCAGCCCGGAGAGTTGCCGGTACATATCCTGAACAGCACTCACCTGCAAAGACATAGATTGAGTCTGAGCCTGCTTAGCGCTGAGAGTACATTGCAGCCCCCTAAGCTCCCCACGAGCTTGCGCCAAAACATCTTGAGATTGATACCACTCAGCCTGGCGATTTTGGAAGCCCTGCAAAAGTCGATCGACCTCTTCCTGCCGTTGCTCAGCATTTGCCCGTTTTTGCTCCAACTGCTGCCAGTGCAGATCCAGAATTGCCTGCTGAGCCCCCACAACACCAACAGACTGATTCAGTTGTTCCCGAACCCCTTGAGCCGCAGAAATTGCTCCTCCCAGCTTGTTCATCAACCCCTGAATCCTCAGTGCCTGTTCCTCATCAACCACAGCCCCCTGCCCCGCCTGAGACTGCTGCTGAGCCACCTGCTGCTGTTCGCCCCGCAACTGTTCCCAAGCCGTCTCCATTTGGGCGCGGCTGCGATCGACTTCCGCTCGCAATCCATTAGCCTCATCTCGAATACCTTCAATTTCCGAGCGTTGAGCCTCCAGCCGCTCCAACTCCTCCTCCATCTGAGCCAACTGCTCCTCGCGGGCTTGCATTTCCATTTCCCGGCGATTAAGCTCTTGACTCGAAAACGTCAGAGAAGCTTTCCACTGCTCAATTTCCTCCTCCTTATCCTTAAACTTGTCCTGCAATCGCGAGAAATTTTGCAGAATGCTCACCAACTGGCGGGCAGCCTCCTGAATTCGCTGCACCTGCTTGCTAGCGCTCAACTCCACCAGCACCAGCGTGCCGTCGTTAAACTTATTAGCTTCCTCAACTGGAATCGCGTCATCACCCGGTACGGCGCTCCAATTATGTTCGCCCCGCTGACAAGCTAGCAGTTTCAGTTCAGCCTTACCGCCACCGAGACCAAAGCCGCTTCTCTGTTTTTGTACTTCTGCTAGATACAGCACACTAATAGTCCTCTATGAAGGTGTCGTTTGCCCGATCGGGAGATAGCATCCTTTTTCAACTGTCTTCGGCACTCGCGCACAGCACTGCTTCTCTGGCACTGCGTCTAGAAAGCACTGCCGCCGCCCACTTTCTCAACGAATGGGAGAGCAGTATTAATGCCACTTGATTCAAGACTAGCAAAACTGCGGGGACTACCATAGCCCAAAGCCGAAAAAGGTAAGTCAGTCAAAAACTTTCTACTAATTGTACCAGGCTTTAGTTGCGGGTCGATCGCGATCTCGCCCTTAATTATCCAAAGCGGGTGTCCTCGGCAGGCGGACTAGGGATTTGAACCACGCTGCCTTAGAATAGTTATCAAGCGAGCCTGTGACTGAGCCACAGGGGAGCAAAAAAGTCAATAGTTTAAGACATAACTCAACCGCAAAGACCAACAGCGCCCGGTAAACGTCAAAATTTTGGTGATCGAAGACTTGAACCAGTCGTCCCTGCCAACGTTGCGCGATCGCGCAACGCCCGGATAATTGTGTGATCTGGATTCTACGAGTTTAGCCGACAGTGGAAATACCAGGTGAAACTCTACACTGGGAGAATGCCGCTTTCTGCCACGGTTTCAGCTTGTGGACTGGTAGCGTGGCCGACTTACCGAAAAGGTCGCCTTCGGGCCCCGTCATCAGCTTGACG
Organism: Microcoleus sp. A6-C6; assembly: GCF_036705955.1. Lineage (NCBI taxonomy): Bacteria > Bacillati > Cyanobacteriota > Cyanophyceae > Oscillatoriales > Microcoleaceae > Microcoleus > Microcoleus sp. A6-C6. Next base: position 6,345 of record NZ_JAUBVR010000136.1, read on the forward strand.
GCTTTTTATTTAAGCTGGGAAGCCTGGAATAATGGAGTTCAAAAAACTCAATCATTCTTCATCTAAAAACCCAATCATGCACTGTAAAATAGTAGTATGAAAACATTAAAGTTTAAGCTGTATCAATACAAACGAAATAGATTCATCAAGCGGTCAATTCATGCCGTTAGACCAATCTACAGCCATTGTATTGCACACAAACGGGACTCCCGGATGTGGTGTCAGCACTTAAACTGTGCCAAAGTTCAATTTTTTATTGCCCAAATACGGCAACAAAATTTATTTTCACAATTAGTAACTCAAGCAGTACAAGACATTTGCCAGCCGATCGAAAAAGCCGATGGGTTGTTGCTTAAACACAATAAGAAAGGAGTCCGCCCGCCGAATTCCAAGAAGGTTCGCCAATATAAATCATTCACGCTCAAACAAGCTGACTACAAGTTTATAGGTGAAAACAGAATTAAAAATAGGAGTCGAGTTTGTCAAGATTGGAATTTCCGAGAACTTGAAGAAAAGGTCAAAAATTTAACCATTAAACTGACCTTAAGTGAGTTATTTATGGTCGTAGTGATTGAAGAATTTGCCTGGTCAGAAATCAAGTACAAGACGAGTAAACTCCCTGGACTTGATTTTGGTCTCAAAGTATTTCTCACAGTTTCAGATGGCACTAAAATTGCATCACCTCAATTCCTTAAACAATCTCTCACTGTCATCAATCAAGCTAGTTGCAAACACTCTCTTAATCAGGTGAAAGATTCGGCTAACCGTGAAAAAGCTAAAAAGAATTTAGTCCGCAGATATGAAGAAATTGTAAATCGTCGCTATGATTGGTTTGGGAAACACGCTCACGATTTGACCAAAAAGCGAGACACAAGCCCCTGGCTTTAGACATGGGAACAAGTCGGCAGCGGTTTCAACCGCCTTCTTTTCTTTCTTCAAATGAGTCATATTCTTAACATATCTATTTATGTCAATGGTTGTTCTGATGCTAAAATAGTTTTATGAAACAAAGATACAAGTACCGCATATATCCAACTCCTCGGCAAGTTCACAATCTTGCTAAATTGTTCGGTTGTTGCCGCGTTGTATGGAACGATTCACTAGCATTATGTAATTCATCCGAAAAGCTACCAAGTAACGGAGATCTGCAAAAGACTTTTATTACTCAAGC
>NZ_JAUBVR010000008.1:0-82533 GCF_036705955.1 Microcoleus sp. A6-C6
CAATGTCCGAAGCAATAGCTGGAGTCACTGAGAAGCCTACGCCATACTGTACTCAGTTGGCGTAGGAGTATGTCACTAACTGATACCCAACAGGAATTAGAGCCAGAAGAGCGGGAGTTAATTATGGCGATAGCACCACTTTTTCAAGAACAATTAGAAGCAGCGCAGCGACATGGAATAGAACAGGGGCTGGAACAGGGGCTGGAACAAGGCTTAGAAAGAGGACTAGAACAAGGCTTAGAAAGAGGCTTAGAAAGAGGACTAGAACAAGGCTTAGAAAGAGGACTAGAACAAGGTTTAGAAAGAGGTAGACAAGAACAAAAACGCTTAATCTTAGAAAATTTTCTGGTAGTTAGATTTGGAGAATTAACTCCAAAAATGACAGTTGTTTTATCTCCAATATCCAAGTTGCCTGCGGCGGAATTTACTGTGCTGTTGCTGGGATTGTCGATGTTGACAGTTGATGATGCAGGGCGGGAATCTGCGGTTAAATTGTTGGTGGAAAGTGTCTTGCAAGTACGATCGCCCGAATTGGGCGATCTTCTACCAGCAGCCGTCAATAATTTATTGGCATTGCCTCTGGCAGAATTGACATTGCTTGTAGAACAACTGCCCCAACTATCGGCTGATGAATTGAGGGAACGGTTAGGTAAAACACCTGACTAAAACCTGCGATCGCAGCCATCAAGGGCGATCGCAGCCATCAAGGGCGATCGCCCTTTATAGCATTTCCATAATTCTTCAATCAAATTCCTCGCTGCTGCCGATCGCATCGTTAACATGGAAGATGGAAAATTAGCCTAATTTTTAACTTCCCACAACTTCCCACAGAATAGACATCACCCATAACTCCCCCAATCTCAACTTATAGCTATCTCCAAAAACTCTTGTGGGGTAGGCATCCTGCCTGCCATTTACAGGCTTTTCACTGCGATGACTAATTGCTAACAACCAATCCTGGGCGGTAAATCCCTAAATTTTGCAGGTACATTTTTTCCAGTTTGGGTATCGACGAGTCCACTGAACCGCCAAAACGACGAAAAGAAGGCCAGATGTAGGCGAGTTTTCTGATGGCTGGCTCCAATCTACCCGCTTCTATATCTTCTAAAGCACCTTTTTCTCGGATCAACTCTACAGCTACAAAGTCTTGATTTTGAGGGCTGAAATCGGTGATGCTAAATTTTTTAGCAAATCTATCCCAAGTTGTGCTGAGAAACTGATACCGCCCCGCAGCGTCGGAACACAGCTTTTTGCCGTAGCGGCGGCCGCATCTCATTTCTCTGGGATGGTCGCTGAAACTGTCAAATTTGGTGCCGGTGTACTGGGTATGGTAGCCCTCGGAACCAGCAGTGCCTTCGGCTGTGGCAATGGTGTCGAGAAATGCTTTTACTCGATCGCGCTCAATGTTATCCTCTCCTTTGTCTGGTGAGTCGCCAGTTGGAACTTTCGGCAAGGCTTGGGGCGAAGTCCGAGAGCTTTCTGACGAGACAGTCACGCCTTTCGGAGGCGGCGAGATTTCTGCCGAGACAGTTTGTCCCCACAGTTTCGGGCTCATTCTACCCAAAAAAAAGCACGAACAAATGCACAAACTCCACCCCAGCCTCAAACGGAGGCGTTTGGAATGCTGGCTGCGCTGTCGCATCGGCCACCCGTGCAGGGGAATGGCTGCGGGTAAGATTCCTGTTTGCTGGCCGAAGGCGAACAGCGATTTCAAGGCTAGCAAGGTTTGTTTGTAGAAACGAGGTGGAAGTTTGCGAGCCCTCATCGCTGTGGCGAAAGTCTGGACATCTGTCAGAGTCACTTCTGCGAGCGGTTTTTCTACAAACCGCTGAAAACTGTTAGCCGTCTGCCAACTAAAACTCTTGCTGCGAGGGGATTTGCGATCGACCCACAGGCGAATTAGCTCGATGTCTGAAATGGGTTGCAGATAGCTTCCCAGATGTTCTGGTGCGTACAAGAGTACCTCCTGATATCACTTCTAGTTGAAGATTCCCAGTTAGAACGGATGATAGGAACAGGGATCGAGGGAAACTGGCTTCAACCATACTAAGTGATACTACTAAGCGCTCACGGGGTCAAGTTTCATCGCCGCTTTTTCGAGCAGTTGAGTGTAAAGTTGACCTAGTTGGGAGGCTACACCGTCCCAACTGAAATAGGTTTGGACGCGCACTCGGCCTGCTTGTCCGAGTTGCTGGCGCCATACTGAGTCAACTAACAGCCGATCGATCGCACTTGCAAACAGCGCTTCATTTTTCGGTGGCGCCAGTAAACCGGTTTGTCGCGGCACTACGGTATATTTCAGCCCTCCCACGTCGGAGACGACTACGGGCGTGCGGCAGGCCATCGCTTCAATGGCGACTAAACCGAAGGGTTCGTAATGGCTGGGAATGACGCAGACATCGGCGGCGGCGTAGTAGGCGGGGAGAATGTCTCGACTCAAGCCACCGGGAAAACTGGTAATGTCGCTTAAGCCTAATTCTTGAACTATGCTGCCGATCCGATCGCGCTCTTTACCGTCGCATTCGCCCTCACGCCAGCCGCCACCGATAATTAGTTTTAAATCGCCTTTGCCTCGCAGCGCTGACAGACTGACGGCGCGGACTAAGGTTTCGATGCCTTTGCGGTGGTCAAAACGGCCGACGTACAGCACGACTTTGGTTTCCGGTGCTATTCCCAACTGCTGGCGGGCGGCCGATCGCCCGATCGACCCAAACCGCTCAATCTCGGTACCGCAGGGAATGATCTCAATATTGCCTTTTGAGGACACCAGAGACCTCATGTGTTCTCTTTCTTGGGGACTGGTAGCCACTACGCGATCGGCTGTTTCCAGAAGTGTTTTTTCCACTTGCAGCCTGGTTTTGGCAATCATCGGAATTGTCGTAACCGACTTATATTTAACTGCTGCCAAAGAATGATAAGTGTGAACTTGTCGCAGGGGTTGGGATTTTTTCAACTCCATTCCCACCCAAGAAGACAGCCAGTAATTCGTGTGAACTAAGGGATATTGAAAGCCTGACTCTAACTGAAACTTCTGAAATTCGTGAACAAAAATCGGCAAATATCCGAAAAGTTCGTCGCGGGGAATAAATTCTTGTGGCCCTGCTACTAGCCGAATTGTCCGGCAATTGCGACTGTGCTGTACAATCCTTGCTTGTTGGCGATCGGACGATCGGGTGAACATATCAACTTGCCACCCCTGTTTCGCCAGAGCTTCTCCTACTTGACGCACGTAAACATTTTGCCCGCCCGCTTCTTCTTTGCCAATTTCCACAGCCGGATCGCCGTGTACCGAGATCAGGGCGATGCGTTTTTTTGTTAATGAAATCATGATTATTTACCAAAATTTTAAAAAAACTTGCAGATTGAAAGTGCTCTTTTGGCTACTACGTGAGGATTGCAAGGTTAAATCTAATTTTAATTAAAATCAAAATAGGCGATCGATAAATCATCCTTCAGGGATAACTTTCCGGGGGGAAATTGACAGCCGACTTCCTTCTGCTGACAGATACGTGCAACAGATCCAACTCTAGATAATCTAAATAGAAATGAACAAGGGTAAACTAAATTTCCCTGATTCGCGCCGGTGTCAAACTCGAACCTGCTTTCAGCTTGCTGTTCGAGGTGCTTCCGTCAGTCGAAGGTAGAATTGTTACCTTTCGGGAGAAATAGTTTGAGATGTAGAGAAATCAGAAGTAAATCTTCCTAAAGATAGAACTTTACAGGGCGATCGAAAAGAAAGCTAAATTACATTCAAAATTTTTCTTTCCTTGCGCCTTCTGGCTTATGTGTTACTGCATCTTTTTAATGTTAAGAATTGTTCCGATGTTTGCGCGTGGAGGATTCCTCATTTTCGTGCATGGTATTATTTCGCGAACTTCGCATTTTGGAGCCGTATCGATTAGCCCAAACTTGCGTAAACTCGGCGCCTAAGAAGAGAATTTGAGCGGAATAATTAATCCAAAGCAGGATAATCACGAACGATCCCGCAGCACCGTAGGTAGAGGCAATACCGCTACCTCCCAGGTAAATTCCAATTAGGGATTTGCCGATCGTAAACAGCACTGAAGTGATGGCGGCGCCGATCCACACATCATTCCAAGCAAGATCGACATCGGGCAAAAGTTTGTAAATCAAGGCAAACAGCAGCGTAACTACACCAAAGGAGATAGCAAAGTCCACAATCTGCCAAATACCGACTGGCAACTGTAGCAAGCCGTTCAACCAATAACTGACTGCTGCTAAAACGGCGCTAATTACTAAAGATACTAGCAGTAAAAAGCCTATGCCCAAAATCATTGCAAAAGACAATACGCGGTCTTGCAAAAAGCCCCAGATGCCACGTCCGGGAGGCGGTGAAACATTCCAAATAGTATTGAGGGCTTCTTTAAGATTAGTAAATACGTTGGAAGCGCCCCACAAAAGTGTAGCGACGCCGACTAAAGTAGCAATCATTCCCGACTTGGGTTCGGAGGCTTTGAGGATCAATTCTTGGACGGTTTGGGCGCCATCTTTGCCGATTAGACTTTGGAGTTGGGTGACGATTTGACCTTGGGCTGCGTCTGCACCAAAGACTAAACCCGCGATCGCAATTACGATAATTAGCAGCGGAGCGAGGGAGAAGACTGTGTAATAGGCTAGGGCGGCGGCTAGGGTGGGTGCTTTATCTTTTTGCCATTGAGTAAAAGTTTCTTTGAGCAGCGATATGACTGTCTTTAAGTTCACGACCTTTGGTTTCCTTATACTTATGCTTTACCAAGGGATTATAATAGTTTAGGAGTTTTTCAGCCTCAGCCACAAGATAGATTTATCGATTAGCAAACTCAGAAAATTACTATGATGTCAGATTCCAACACAACTGTTAACAGCACCGATGCACAAGTGTCAAAAAAATCAGTGTCCTGGGCAAAACTGAGCACATTAGTAGCGGTGGCAAACTTCTTGCTGGTGATTTTTCATTTCAGTTACCTTCAGTTGCGCCCTATTTATCAGAGCTATTTGCCGGGTATAGTTAAAATTTACGACCCGATTAAAGGTATTAATTCTAGTTTGCCAAATCCCGAATCTTTGCCAAATGCTGACCAGTTTTGGCGAATTGATGCGTGGTTTATCGCCTTTTTTTGGGCGGAATTTTTGATTAAAAGTCTGTTCCACACCCGCCGCAAACCGGGGGTAAGTTGGTCTAATTTTGTGCTGAGGCGCTGGTACGAGGTGTTTCTGTTGATTCCGATTTGGTACGGGTGGCGGATTCTGCCTGTGTTGGTGCGCCTCCACAAGTCGGGTTTGGTGAATCTCGATCGCGCCATTGCTCAAATTACCTACGAACCGGTGGCTTATTTAGCCGATACGATGTCGGAATACATGATGGTGCGGTTTATCAATCAAGCTCAAAGTTCGATCGAACAAGGCGACGCAGCGCGGGTACTGCTGGAACCGCAGCAGACCTACCTTCACGTCAATCAGGAAAATACGATCGAACAAATTACCAACCGGATTTTGGAACTGACAATTTACAAAGTTTTGCCGCAGGTGCAACCGGGTTTGGAAGAATTGCTGCACCACAATCTGGAAACAACCATCAAACAATCGGATTTTTATCAACTCCTGCAAACTTTCTCGCCGATTAATATTCTGCCTAAGGAAATGACCGAACAGCTAGCGAATTATTTAGCTCAAACTGCGGTTGATGTGGTAGCAACTACTTACGAAGATGATAAAGGGCGAAAAATTATTGATAATTTCAGCCAAGAATTCAATCAAAGTTTGCGGCGGGAATTGCAAGATGAAAAAACTCTCGGGGAATTGCAGTCGCTGCTGTCGGATTTGTTAGAAGAAGTGAAGTTGAATTACATTCAAGGCGGGTTGAAGTCCGATCCGGAGGAGACTTTTACGGAAATTGATTCGCTGCGGGAGGTAACGGAGAGTTGAGACAGCAATTAGTTCTGGTTTTGTGAATTGGATTGTTTTTTTTAGGAACCGCCAAGGAGAACAGGCGTCCCGTCTGTTCCACTCAGCTAGATAAGGTGACGCGCATCTAATTTTAACAATTCTGTTGCTTAAAACTCCTGTGGGATGGACTTCTAGTCCGTCCATAAAAATAATTTTTCATGCAGAATAGCTTAAGAGAAGACAAAGAGTTCATAACTTGTACGGTAAGGTGCGCATTGCGCACCCTACGAATACGGGTAGTGCGGATATCCGATATGTGAGGCAGTCAATCTATCTGAATCGACAGCTAAAATAAACGTATTAGTCAAAAATATCTATCGTATTATTTATCTATTTTGAACAACCTTGCTTGCCTGGAAATAGAAGTCGCCCAAACACTGCTGAGATTAGCAATGTTACTGGGCTTAACACTTTTAATCGCGTTTTTTGTGGCGGCAGAATTAGCATTAGTATCAGCCGATCGCCATCAAATCCGCCAACTTGCTCACTTGCGCGATCGCCCAACCGCCCAAACCGCCGAACTCGTCCACCAAGCGCAGAAGAACATACCGCATTACCTGTCGGTGACTCAAACAGGCACAACGGCAGGGAGCTTGCTGTTAGGTTGGTTGGGCGAGAGTGCGACTGTACACTGGATCGAGCCGTGGATCGACAAATTGCCGATCGGTCATTTACCCGCCATGTTGAGCGCTCATTCGATCGCAATTCCCGCAGCTTTTATCTTAGTAACTTACGTCGAGATAGTATTAGGAGAACTCATCCCCAAAGTATTAGCAACCCACGCCCCAGAACGCACCGCTTTGCTGCTAATGCCCGCCCTAGAAATCTGCTCAAAAATACTGTGGCCGCTGCTAGCAATTCTCAACGGTACTGTGCGGCTGCTGACAGATGGGATTACCAGTAAAAAGTCCGAACCGCTGCTGTCACCTTCCGAAGCAACAATCGTGGAAAAAGATGCTCATTCAGCACTAATTTCAGGCGTCTGGGAAGTAACAGCAGTTAACGAAAAACTCGGATTAAACCTGCCGACCAACCAAGCTTACCAAACAATCGCCGGATTTGTGATACACACTTTGGGTAAAATGCCCGCTCAGGGCGATCGATTCTTGTGGGGCGAATTAGAAATAGAAGCAGCAAACGTAATAGAAGGCAGCTTAGAAACAGTCCTCCTGCGCCAAGTAACACGCCCCTTATTTGAGCCACAACATCCAGAACTCGTCTTGAATTGAATAGACTTGAATTGCAAAAATAACTAGGACGGGCTAGAAGCCCATCCCACAAGAAAAAAACATTGTGGGGTGGGCTTCTAGCCCGCCCGAAATTTTAATTAACCTGAGATTTGAGACTAACAACTAATCCCAAATCTCAAAAAGTGCGACCTCAATCACCCAACAGCCACCTTAACCGGACCCCCAACAAACTGCTCATAATCCTCAAACAACCACTCAGGCAAACAACTATTCGCATCCTGAACTTGCAACTGCCCAGCACGACAAAACAGCATCGCCGCCAACAAATTATGTACAGCCTTAGGCGTTCCAAACCCCTTACTCAACTCAGCAACCAACGAATTAAAAAACGCGCGTTCACTCTCATTCAGCGGCTCATTAATAAACCCGCTGCCGAGCATTGCTTTGTAACCCTTGCCAAAATCACTCCGATACAAAAGTTCCACTTGCTCGGCAGAAAGACTCAGCCACAAATCAGCAATTTGCTTGCGAATTTGCCGCAAATCTACTATTACCATTTCTGCTGTCGGATCAATTTCATAAAGATTCACGGCAGCATTTAATTGATTGAGAAACTGCGGCAAATAATCTTGGTTGACAATGGTTTGTTCTGTTGCCAGAAATGCGCTCTCAAACACCTTTTCGTAATCCTCAATCAACCACTGCGGCAAGCGGGTGCGAGCGTCGGGAACCCGCATTTTTCCAGGGAAAAAATACAACATTCCACCCAGCAAAGCATTGATAGCTTGAGAATGCACTAACCCTTTGCTAGTTTCGGTCAATTGCTGCAAAAACTTCTGTTCGGCTTCAGTCATTGATTCTGCTTGCAAGCCGCAGCTAAGTATTGCTTGATATCCTTTGCGAACTTCGCCTCGGTAAAAAGTTTCGAGTTTGTCTGAAGGGACATTCTGCCAAAAATCAGCCAGTTGTTTGCGGATTTGGCGGAGTTCCAAAACTACCGATTCGTCAGACGAATCAATGCGGTAAAGATTGACGCATCCTAACAGTTGATTCGCAAATTGTGGGGATTGAATGTATTGAGCTAGCAAGTCAGAACTTGAATCAGACTTGACGGCGGATTCAGTCTCAAAAACTTGTTCATAATCCCCAATTAACCAGTGTGGCAAGCGGTTGCGAGCGTCGGGAATGCGCATGGTTCCCGGTGGGAAATACAGCATCGCCGCCAGCAAGGCATTGACAGCTTTGGGATGCACTAATCCTTTGCTAATCTGCGTTAATTGCTGCAAAATTATTTGTTCGCTTTCCATCATGGCTTGATGTTGAAAGCCGCTAGTCAGCAGAATTTGATAGCTTTTACCGGGCGCACTTTTATAGGTTGCTTCCAGATTTTCGGCGGGAATGTTCAGCCAAAAATCAGCGATTTGTTTGCGGATTTGACGCAGTTCGGATATTGCTGAGATGTTTGATGAGTTTCTTTGGTAAAGCTGGACGTTATTTGAGAGAATCTCGCTCAAATCTGGCTGCTTGGGAATGCTAGCCTGCAAGCTGCGCGAGGCTTCTAGGTGGCTGCTTTGCCAGTTGCTAAAGAGCTCTTGGAATAATTTTGCGATCGCCCCTGAATATGCAACACTGTCAAAACAGGGGGGATTGGCTTGCATTTTTTGCTGAATTTCCTGCCGTTTTTGCTGGCGCAGTTGTGGGTTAGTGCCGAGGGTAACGGCTAGCTGAATGTAGGATGCTTCGTCATGGGCGATTAAATCTGGCATCAAGAGCGATCGTACCACAGCCGCTCCCATGCGCGATCGTAAAGTATCACCATCCCGAACAACAGTTGGCAATCCAACCTCCAGCGGATCAACCAGAGAAGTAGTCCCCGCATAGGGATAAGAATCCAAATAAACATCACCCAACTTCAAAACTTCCTTAACATCCGCACGATTAGGAAAAGCCTTCAACACCCGCAAACGCTGACTCTCAACCCCATACTTAGCCAAAACCCCTTGCAGATTATTCACAAAAGCCGCCCCTGGATAATAATTAGTCCAGCTAGGGCCAAAAGGCATTAAAAACAGCAGAGAATTAGGAACAGCCGCCAGAATTTTTGCCCAAGTTTCCCTTAACTCCGGCACCAACTTATACAAATTCGCACTCGAAATAAACACAACCGATTCCTCAGAAATGCCAAGGCTATGTCTGTTGAGTTGAATATTAGGAGTATAAGGTTCGAGGGTATAGCTAAAACAGCAGCCAGGCCCGTCAATAGTTGCTAATTGCTCGCGATAATGCGCGCCTCCCTCAAGTGTCGGTTCCATCAACTTGCCAGCAATATAATAGTCAATGTGGCGCATTCCCGTCGTCACAGGAGAATTAAAACAAGTAGTTTGTACCCGCGCCAATCGATGCAGCGCTAGTAAACTAATGGGATGAGTGACAGCAGTAATATTCGTAGCAATCAGCAGAATATCTAAGTCATCAGCGCGGATTTCCTGAACTTGACTTTGCAAATTACTCGACAGTTGCACCAGTCTGTCAGCGCGACTCTGGCAATACTGTTCTAGTTTATTGCCATCCAGATTTAGAGCGTACAAAATAATTTCAAACTGCTCTCTGTTCAGATATTCAAAAGCAGGCAAAGTGGCGAAAGTTTCCGTCATCGCCCCGAAATGCTTAGTCAGAACTCCGACCCGAATTTTCTGTCTGTTTGCAGACCTTGCAGGAAAAATGCAATCAATGGCAGCACCGCGATTTTTCATCGCAAATTCAATAATATCTGCCCGCTTCGTGTAGATATCTTTGAGATTTTCACTATTGAAGTATAGAGGGATAAAGTTAGCACTTTGAGTAAAAAACCAGGCAATTTCCTGCCAAACTTGTGAATTTTGGTTTTGGAATATATTGCGGTGTACGTAACTAACCCATCCCTGCACGTAGTGGCAATAATTGTCAGCCTCTCCTAGTTCTTGAAATAGCGTCGGCGCCGCAAACATAAATTTGAGATAGTCGTTGACAAACCAATTGGGTATAGCTGCGTTTTCATACTTCAGCAACAACTGGTCAGCCCGACGGTAAAGAGCGGCTGCTAGTAAGTAGTTAACATCTTTGAGAGTTTTAATTCCCTGGGATATATGTGCTGCTAGTTGAGCTATCAAACTCTGTTCGGCATCTGTTAGTGCTTCATATTTGATAGTGCTGTTGAGCAGCATTTGATGTGCCTTACCTGCATCGCCGGAGTAGGCAGTTTCTAGTTTTTCTGCGGGTAGATTCACCAAATAATCGGCAAGTTGTCGGCGGCAGTCGCGGATGTTAGCCAAAGCAACTTGATTAGTTTGGTCTTTTTGGTAATCTCCCAAGTATTGAGGAAGGGAAGCTAAGAATTGTTCTGGTTTAATAACTTGAGCTAATTCATCAGCAATCAAGTTGCCGTGTTGCTGCAAAATTTGTTCTGACCAACGAACTTCTTCGGGTTTATAAAGTTGAGAGTGTAGGCGAACAATTGTAGCTCTCATCAAGTCTAATTTTGGGCGTTCTCCCGCCATTTTTTGGGTTCTGCTAGAGCCGTCGCCATGTTGCCTATAGTACAGGTAAGGCTGAGGTAATCGATCGCCTAACCAGCCTTTTTCATAGGCAGAAATCCAAAATTCCCAATCTTCGCATCCCAGCTTCATCACTTTTTTCAAGCCGCCTACTTGCTCGTAAATTTCCCTTCTAAATAGGGAAGTAGCGGGGGCTTGATTGTCTCTCAAAAATTTATTGGGTTCAAAGTCGCCGTGGTTGACTAAATCGCAGTTTGCCCCGAAGTGCTGCACATCTGTATAGACAAAGCCCACATTCGGTTTTGCTGATAAAACTTCAACGCACTCCTCTATAAATTTGGGATGAATTTTATCATCAGCATCCAGGAATAAAATCAATTTTCCTGACGATTGCTGCACGCCAACATTTCTCGAATCAGCGGGCCCTGTGTTGGGTTTGTCGATCAGGCGCAGCGCTTTTTGAGGATACAATTGAATTAAATAGTTTGCGAAGTTGCTGGTATCATCGGTGCTACCGTCGTTAACAATTATGCACTCCCAATTTTGATAGGTTTGATTGACAACGCTTTCTACAGCTTCTCTGAGTAGATTTGCGTGGTTGTAGCAGGGGATGATGATGCTGACGAGTGCTGGTTCGGATGTGCGGTAGGGCATGGCGTTTAGCTGTGACGGAGAGATAGCAACGGGGACGGTAGTGGCGGGTTTGATACCTCGGCGGATGATGCCGTATTCATCCCATATCTTAAGCGTTTCTTGTTGCGATCGCCCTGAACCATATTCTAAACCTTGTTCGTTGTGGTAGTAAAGCCCGATCGCTTCCGGGATGCGGCACATATTTTCTGTTTTGCCAATCCGCAGCCAAAATTCGTAATCCCCAGCCGCAGTCAATTCTGCTCGGAAATAGCCATGTTTTTCGTGCAGAGATTTTCTCCACATCGGCTGAGAGCCCGTAATGCAGCGCTTTTCCAGTTCCCCATAGGAAAATTCCGGCCAATTCCACCGCGTTTTAGATTGCGTCGCCGCCCAAGTATCATTAACAACATTCGTAATTAATTGATCGCCGTAAACCAGAGCGGTTTCTGGTTGCAAGTCCAAAGAATTAGCCATAATTTCCAATGCGTCGGGGCGGTGTCTGTCGTCGGCGTTCGCATTAGTAATGTATCGGCCTCTCGACATCTGGATGCCTCTATTCCAAGCCGCATAAATCGTTTCTCGCTCTGGTATCCGGCAGTAAATTATGTTAGGATATTTTCCTTGAAACTCCCGAAATACTGCTCCTTCATTCTGTTGGGAATTGCTGTCAATGACAATGATTTCCAGTGCGCCTTTTTGGTACAGGGTTTGGTTTATCAGGTCTTCCAGACATCCGCGAATAAAGTTTTCTGAGTTGTAAGTAGAAACTATGGCGGATACTTTTAATGAATCTGAAACTTGAGCAGTGACATCTTTTGTTTCATATTGAATTTTTGGCGTCTGTTTGTCAATTAAAGTCATGAATTGAACTGCAACATTCGTCAGTTCGCTTTGCAAACGGCTATTTTCATTCGCCAGCAGTTGTTCAAATTGGCGCGACAAATTTAGATCGAAAAACTGCGTGAAGTGAATTCCTTTTGTTTGCCAAAAGTTGTTGATGTAATTGACATGATGTTTGATATGATAGGCAACTGGACTAGCAAGATATTTCAGATTGAGATTTTTCTGATGAGCGGTAAGCGGTATCCACAAATCCCACCAGGGAAGACCTAAACTAAATTGGGAAGTTGGAAACTGTTCTAACAGTTGTTTGTCAAAGAAGAAGAAATCAAATCCCTGAGCGTAAACTTTCCCCTCTGTGTTTTCAGATGTCTCGACATCGACTCGCGAACCGAAAACTATGGAATTTTCCGCTTCTTTGCAGATTAAGGCGAGAAAATCGTTACCAGCTTTCAGGCTAATGTCTGAGTTGACTATGCCGCAAATTTTTGTAGGGCGATCGCGCAAATATGCAAATATATCATCAAGATACACTAGCGGTCTTCCCGCCTCGACCCGTGCATCGCGGTTGACAGCCTGAAAAGTAACATTGGCATAGATGGGCTGTAGTTGGCTAATTTCTTCAGGGCTATTGAGCGAAACAGGCGAAAATCCCAGAGTTCGCCAGCTTTCAACAGCAGCCCGCTGATTCTCAATATTTCCCGGTGCTATGCTGGTTACGATGATGGTATTGTCGATCGCACTTACAGACAAGCCACTCGAACTCAAATTACCCGCATCTTGACTCGGAAGTGGTTTTTTGACATAAAAAGCATCTCCCCAAGATGGATGGGAAGGATGGGCCATCGCTACTCGTTGAAACCCGTAGGATGAGAGGAAATCATCAATTTGGTCAATTAACGCGCACCCTTCATAAAGTTCTTCGCGATTAACTTCTGTGATAATTGCGTCTATATATTTCAAAGTCTCGACTGCGCCTTGAAATGCTAAAAGTTCTGCCCCTTGAATATCAATATTAATGATATTAAAGTCAGGGGGAGTGAACTGGCTTTGTTCCATCAGCGAGTCAAGAGTTTTCGAGATGACGGTAACTTGATTTACCTCTACCATTCCGGGGTAAATATCTTTATGTAGCTTCAGGGGCAGAATGCTGCTGCTCATATCGTGGGAATTTACGCGCAGATTGACTGTGCCATTTTCGTTGCTGACAGCGCAATTTGCCGCCCACACATTAGGAAGTCCAGCTATATTCTGTTTCAATCTTTCAAAGACAGAAGGGTTAGCCTCTATGAACAGCACTTTTGGCACGCCCATCGCTTGATATTCCTTCATTTCTTGCCCTTCATGGGCTCCGATGTGAATCAGGCCGCGCGGGGTAATCGAGTGTTCCTGACAAAGTTTCTGTAAGTTGAGATATCCTTTTGTTGCTATCACTTCATTGCTGCTATTTTTAGCTATTCCGCTACCAGAAGTATGATGCTGATTTGCCTCGAATTTAGCATAAATATCTCCCCACAGTAAGGAGTCATTGCTAGATTCTAGGTACTTGACAAGGCGTTCCTCGGAAACCCATTCAGGAAATACTAAATTAGTTTGTTCGCCATTGGCAAAATTGAAAAGCTTATATCCGAGAGTTTTCAGGTGGTTTATGCACTTTTTTGTATCGTCAATAAATTCTATGGCAAACTCAAATGATATATAAGGAATTGGTGTAGATAGTCCCTTTAATACTTGATACTCGAAGCCTTCTACATCTATTTTACAAAAATGTGGTCGTCCCCACACTTCGATCATCTCATCTAAGGTAGTAACTTCTACGCTAACAGTTTCATTCCATTGGTAGTTAGCAAAACGTCCGGTTTGCCATTTTTTAGAAAAAGTTGATATGTAATTCGCATCATTACATACTGAAAGCTCCATCGTTCCCGCTTGTTCCGCCAACCCCTTATTAACGATGGCGATATTTTGATTATTCTGGTATTTTTCGGTCAGGATGTTGACACAATTTGGCTGTGGTTCAAAGCATATTACTTTCGCCCCAGCGGCAGCATAGACATCAGCTTTTTGCCCTATATTTGCCCCCACATCAAAAACAAGCTCTCCAGGTTGAACAAAGTTACGAATAAAATCTATTGCCATTGATGATTTAATTGCCATTGTTTTAAATTCCTTTTTTATTGCTGCAACATGAAAGTCAAAAGTCAGAGTTTAGTTGAATGATTATTCAGGAGTTTTAACCTTTTACAGGATATTTTAGAGGATGCCGAAGGTCTGTGGCTTAACTTTTTTGAGTGATTTCCTATATATATAGGTAAACAGCCGATCGCGATCCTGTAACTCCAAAACTTCTTCATAGTTATAGGCCAAGTCGGCTGCCAAAACAGCACAGTCAGCGATCGCCTGTGATGCACTTGACAAAAATTACTTTATAGTGTAATCAAAAATTTACCTTTTGCGAGGAAAGCATTTCATCACCTGACGCAGTAAAGCCACGTTCGGTTTCCACCATGCAAGCAAGATCGCCCTATAGGGCGATCTTGCAGGCCGCAAACAAGTTACAATTACGTTAAGATTGATGAACATAAATAAAAAATCCCGAACTGTAGGGACTAAATAATTAGGAGGATCGACCTCGGTGAATAAACGGTGGAGAAACGCTGGACTGTACGCACTGCTGGCTATTGTAGTCATTGCCCTAGCAACCGCATTTTTTGACAAACAGCCCCCAAGTAGGGAAGTTTGGAAGTACAGCCAATTCATTCAGGAAGTCGAAGGCAAGAGAGTAGACAAAATAAATATCAGTTCCGATCGCAGCAAAGCCCTCGTAACGGCTCAAGACGGCAACAAGGTACTCGTCAACCTGCCGAATGACCCCGAACTGATCAACATCCTGACCAAAAACAACGTAGACATTTCAGTTCTGCCCCAAAACGACGAAGGCTTCTGGGTAAAAGCCCTCAGCAGCCTGTTCTTCCCGATCCTGCTCTTGGTAGGACTGTTTTTCCTGGTGCGGCGCGCCCAAAACGGGCCCGGAAACCAAGCCATGAACTTCGGCAAATCCAAAGCTAGAGTTCAAATGGAACCTCAAACTCAGGTGACATTCGGAGACGTAGCCGGCATCGAACAAGCCAAGCTAGAACTCGCCGAAGTCGTAGACTTCCTGAAAAATGCCGATCGCTTCACCGCAGTCGGAGCAAAAATCCCCAAAGGCGTACTGCTAGTGGGCCCTCCCGGAACAGGCAAAACCTTGCTCGCCAAGGCAGTTGCTGGAGAAGCAGGCGTTCCCTTCTTCTCGATTTCCGGTTCAGAATTTGTCGAAATGTTCGTGGGTGTCGGTGCTTCCCGCGTCCGCGACTTGTTTGAACAAGCTAAAACTAACGCTCCTTGCATCGTATTTATCGATGAAATTGACGCGGTAGGCCGCCAGCGGGGAGCTGGTTTGGGCGGTGGTAACGACGAACGGGAACAAACCCTGAACCAGTTGCTGACGGAAATGGACGGTTTTGAGGGCAATACAGGAATCATTTTGATTGCTGCTACAAACCGCCCCGACGTGCTGGATGCTGCGCTGCTGCGTCCGGGCCGTTTCGATCGCCAAGTTGTGGTCGATCGTCCCGATTTCTCCGGCCGCCTGGAAATTCTCAACGTTCACGCCCGCGGCAAAACTTTGTCGAAAGACGTGGACTTGGAAAAAATCGCCCGCCGGACACCCGGTTTCACAGGTGCCGATTTGGCTAACCTGCTGAATGAATCGGCAATTTTGGCCGCCCGTCGCAACTTGACCGAAGTCTCTATGGATGAAGTCAACGATGCGATCGATCGTGTGCTGGCCGGCCCAGAAAAGAAAGACCGCGTGATGAGCGAAAAGCGCAAAACTTTGGTAGCTTACCACGAAGCCGGTCACGCTTTAGTTGGTGCTTTGATGCCCGACTACGACCCCGTGCAGAAAATTAGCATTATCCCCCGCGGCCGCGCTGGCGGTTTGACTTGGTTCACACCAAGCGAAGATCGGATGGATTCTGGCTTGTATTCTCGCTCTTACTTGCAAAATCAAATGGCGGTAGCTTTGGGTGGCCGCATTGCTGAAGAGATTGTCTTCGGCGAGGAAGAAGTCACGACTGGCGCTTCCAATGACTTGCAACAAGTGGCAAGAGTAGCACGGCAAATGGTAACTCGCTTCGGTATGAGCGATCGGCTAGGCCCTGTAGCTCTCGGTCGCCAACAAGGGAATATGTTCATGGGTCGCGATATCATGGCCGAACGCGATTTCTCCGAAGAAACCGCAGCCACAATCGACGATGAAGTGCGTTTGTTGGTAGAGCAAGCTTATCTGCGCGCTAAAGAGGTACTGGTTGGCAATCGCCACGTTCTGAACGCTTTAGCAGAGATGCTAGTTGATAAGGAAACTGTGGATGCTGATGAATTGCAAAATTTGTTGGCCAACAGCGATGTCAAGATGGCGACAATTGCCTAATTAATTTTAGGTTTTAGATTTGAGATTTTAGGTTGAATCTAAAGTTTGAAATCTGTAATTGGGGTGGTTCTAGGATAATCTGGAATCGCCCCGATTTTTTTGTGTCGCGGGCTGTTTCAGATCAAATCCGCTGACATTGGAATTATACCAGAGTGCGATCGTCCCGATCGCGAGGAGATCGCGAGTGATCTGGCGATCGCACTGTATCATTTGTATGTAACCGAACTTGAACTTCACCCTTGATAAACTTCTCGCCGGTGACGAACTTTACTGATATCGATCGTGCGGCTGTCGTCATCAATGGTGTAGATTACCCTGTAATCACCAATCCGAATTCGCCAACCATTTTTCTCCCCCTTTAACTTGAGACACCCCGGCGGGCGCGGGACACTTGCTAAAGCATTTATCTGGGGATAAATTCGGCTGCTGATTTCAACGGGCAGAGCATCCAGGTCTTTTTGAGCCGAACGTGCAGTAATGACCAAGTAATCAGACATTCAACATACCCTTTTTCTCAAGCTGCTGCTTAACTTCTTCCCAGGGAACTCTTGGTTCATCTTTTCTAGATTCAATGGTCAAAGAGTCATAAACATCCTCCCAGAGTTCGCCGTGCTTCTCAAATTCGAGCACCACCGCAATTTTTTCGCCTTCGCCGTCAACTAAAAACTGAAAGTCTGTCGGTTCACCGCATTCAGCCAACACATCAACCCAGAAATCGCTGTGTTCTTTGAGGTCAACAATTGCAGCGGTTTTGTTGCCTAGATTATCGGTTAAAAATTGAACGCCGCGCATATTGTAGTTTGGCATATATCGAAGTTTGTAATGTGTACTAAAATTATATCCTAGTTAGAATGATACTAATTTCCCCAAAAAAAGCAACTGTATGCCCATGTTCCAAACCATACCATAATAATCATTAGTAGACCTTTGGCTAAAGTCACCTCTTGAAACTATTTGCGTTGATCTGCGTGCATCTGCCTAGTATCTGCGGTTGATCGGCTCTATCAAAATTTCATGCAAGAGGTCTATTGATTCTCAATCTTAAATCTAAAATTTCAAATCGCATGAATCATCAATCTTGGTTGACACAACTAAAAAAACACCGGGCGATCGCAGTCATCCGTTCCTCCGAAAAGGAACTCGCTTGGCAGATGGCATCAGCGGTAGCAGCAGGCGGATTTGTGTTTATTGAAATTACTTGGAACACCCACAAAGCTGCTGAATTAATTGCCGAACTCCGCTCGGAATTTCCTACTTTTAGTATTGGTACTGGGACTTTATTAAACTTAGAACAGTTACAGGAAGCCATAGATTGCGGCGCTCAATTTTTGTTTACTCCGCACACAGATTTAGCTATGATTAAAACAGCAGTTGATGCCGGAGTGCCGATCGTCCCTGGTGCTTTTTCTCCCACGGAAATTGTGACGGCGTGGCAAGCAGGCGCTACCTGCGTTAAAGTGTTTCCGATATCCGGTTTGGGAGGCGCAGCTTACCTGAAAAGCCTGCAAGGCCCTCTGGGACACATTCCTTTGATTCCCACTGGCGGGGTGACAGTGGAAAATGCGAAGGTATTTATTGACGCTGGGGCGATCGCCGTTGGTTTGGCGGGAGACTTATTTCCGAAACACTTACTGGAAAATGGAGATTGGCGGGCGATCGTCCAAATTGCCCAAACTCTTACCCAAAAGTTAACAATTAGTTAACCTCTCTTTCCCAATCTAAAATCTATAATCTACAATCTAAAATAGTACAATGTGTGAAACTTTCCAAATCTAAAATCTAAAATCTAAAATCGTCTTAGGTGTGAGGAATGAACAGCATTATCAACTCAACTTACTTCCGCCGCTGCGGAACTTTCTTAGCCGCTTGCGCCCTAACAGTTGCTGCATTTTCTGGGGGACAAAATCCTGCAATTGCCAGTTCGCAGCACAACAAAATTGCCAATAGAATTATGCAGTTGCAGCAATCAAGTCAGCGCTGGATAGAAATTGATTTGTCAAGACAAAGATTAATAGCTTGGGAAGGAAATCAACCTGTTTATGCGGTGACTATTTCCAGCGGCAAATCATCGACTCCCACCCGCACGGGAACCTTTGCCGTTGAAACCAAATACCGCGTTGCTAGAATGACTGGGCCGGACTACGATGTGCCCGACGTTCCCTATACAATGTATTACGACGGAGGCATGGCAATTCACGGCGCTTACTGGCACAATTTGTTTGGCAATCCCGTCACTCACGGCTGCACGAATGTAGCTGTAAATCACGCTAAATGGCTGTTCAATTGGGCCTCGGTGGGAACGCCGGTAGTGGTGCACAAATCTTAGGTTTAGGGCATTGGGCATTGGGCATTGGGCATTGGGCATTGGGCATAGTCAAACACTATTAGGACTGACGCATGGGTAGTCAGAAACCGGGTTTTTTGCGAAATACTTAGTTACAGCCCGCAGATTCGGTAAAAAACCCGGTTTCTTGGTCGGAGTTCATCAGTTCTGGTTTTTTTAGGCGTGCTTAATTCCTAACTTAACTGCACCACTGGTTTATCCTCCAACAACGTTTCATTCGTCAACAAATCTTCCACAGTAATCCGCAAAAATCGCTGTTCGTCCACGCGGAAGAAGATTTTGATGCGATCGCCCCCCGGATACCCCGGCGGCGTCAATTGCGCGATACTGCGAGCTCCATCTTTGTCATTTAGCGGCTGTACTGAAGTTTGGCCCGCGATTTGGCGAGTAATCAGCCGATCGCCGTCAAAATAGATCTCCGTCCCGCCAGTTTCCGCTCCCAATTCGCCGATAATTAATTCAATACTCGGCTGATTTTCTAAAGAAGCTCCCAAGACTAATTCTACCGGTTCGCTCATCGGATAAGACTGGCCCGATTTAATTAAACTGTGCCAACTGTGGCAATTTTCGCGACGGTTCCAGTAGCGAATTGCGTAACTGTGATAGAGAAAATCTTTGATTTCTATGCCTTGACTCAATTGTAGAGCACCTTGGGCGATCGCCTCAAAAGGTTTGTCGCAGCGAATCTTTGCCGGCTCGAAATATTGCTCAACCCAACGCTTTACGGCGGGAATTTGGACAGTACCGCCAACGAGCAAAACTGCATCAATGTCGCCAATTTCTAAACCTTGGCGGCGCGCTTGCTGCAATACTTGATTCATACACTCGTCGAGGTTGTCAAAAAACTGATGTTCGGCGAGGATCGATTCAAAGCGCGATCGGTCTAATTCTAATTCGTAACTCTCAAAATTTTCATCATCAAAATAAACCTCACTCGCCTTATTTACCAAAGATAACTGAATCTTTAACCGTTCTGCCAATCTCGTTGTAATCGGAGATTTTGCTAACTTTTGCGTTTTAACAAAATAGTCAACCAGCCAATTATCAATATCAGAACCGCCCAAATTTTGTCCGGCCTTAGCCAAAACCCTGGCTACTTTTGCCTTTTGTGCCGAAGATTCAGCTAATAATTTTTCGCCCCATTTCAGCAGAAAACCCAGGGGCTTTTTGCCAGCAGAAATGTCCAGGCGCACTAAAGAAAGGTCGAGAGTTCCGCCGCCGAAATCAATGACTAACAAAATTTCGCGATCGGCTAAACCGTAACCCAAAGCAGCCGCCGTCGGTTCGTCCAACATCCGCACCTGTTCTACTTGCAGAGATTCAGACACTTTACCCAACCAATGGCGGTAAGCTTCAAAACTATCTACCGGCACAGTAAAAATTAAAGAATCTACCGGCAAGGGGAGTTCACGAATTGAGTTGACAATTTGGCTCAAATACCATTCACCTACTCGTTCAAAATCAACAATTTGCCCGTCAATTTCCGGCACAAAACCCTGCACCGAAGTGCCAATTCCCCGCTTAAAATTGCGAAAAAACCGAGAATCTCCACTCAAATCAAGGCCTTTGTCGCGGACTTGCTGACCGAGAATAACTTTATTTTGAGCAGCGTCCTCAACGTAGAGCAAACTGGGAATTAGGGGCGGGTTTTGAGCCGAGATTGCCGACAATCCCGGTAATTTCAAAGTTTCTGGCTGCTGGATGGCCTGATTCCAGCGAGCGACGACGGTGTTGCTAGTTCCAAAGTCAATGGCGATCGTCATTGGGCCAAAATACACAGCTATTAGGGATTAGATTATATTATGGTATTTTGAGCCGCAAATGCAAACAGGCGATCGAAATGTTCTTACATGAACATTTTGTTGCAACTGAAAAGGCACGCCACTTTGATAAGCGGCACAAAACTCCCTTGTCCGCAGCAGCCAAGCTTTTACCTTCGATCTCAATACAATTTTTCAAATGTCGCGTAAAAAATGCTGGATAATGGCGATCGCAAAACAGCACTCTTAGCTCTCACACTGCTTGTCCCTGCCGCCAGTATTGGTGCAGTAACAGCATTATATATTGCCGGAAGCTGGGGACAAACACTGTCAGCCTTGTGTCAAGTTTGGTTGCTGGTTTTTCCGATCGCATGGTCTGTTTTAGTTGATCGGCAAAAACTGCATTTCTCCCTCCCCAAGCGCGGAGAATTGCTGGCTGGAGCTATTTGGGGAATATTCATGTTTGCGGTGATTGTGGGTATCTACAGCCTTTTCGGTCAGCAGTGGATCGATCCTGTAGCTGCCAAAGAAAAAGTGCAGCAATTGGGTATTAACAGCCCTAACATTTACTTGATGATTGAAGCATATTTTGTGCTATTCAACTCACTGATCGAAGAATTTACTTGGCGGTGGTTTGTCTGCAACAAATGCCAGATTCTGATACCGGGAAAAACAGCAATATTTCTCAGTTCACTATTTTTCACGCTCCACCACATTTTTGTAATCGCAGCCTACAGCGACTGGCGCGGCGTGATTTTAGGCTCCTTAGCTGTCTTCACCGCCGGGATAATTTGGTCGCACTGTTATCTGACTTACCGTTCGCTTTGGTCAAGTTATATCAGCCACGCGATCGCAGATTTAGCCCTGGCAATTATTGCTTGGCAAATCCTCTTTAACTAGCCACTTTTTTAGCAACTATAGCCCAATACGCGATTGTTAACACTTTTTGTCCGCAGCGATCGCGCCCCAGAGCAATCTCCGTGTCTATTTTTCACATCGTTATGACTGCGGGACTGTCTTAACTCAACCTTATTCGGCTCTGCTGGGATTTAGACTGATGCTGCGCCACAATTTAAACCTAATTTGTTCCCATTGAGAGATGCTTTGTGTTAAAATATCTGTTTTAAATCATAGATTTTGTTGCGCTGGCGAGCGCATAATGCTAACTATGTGAAAACTGGTAAACCATATCGCTGCAAGCATCGGCAGCACAACGCCCAAAAGTACGCCGATTGTGATTCGGAATCGCCAACTCAGGAAAAATGATTCTTTCATAACAGGATTTTTTTGTAAGCGAACTCGTTTGATACATACCGCTAAGCTGGGCCTACTACTTAAGAGTCAAGGTTGCCATGATCTATCTCACTGTATCCTGAGAATTTCTTTGATTTCTACACGATCATTTGATAATTTACGGAACTTGGTTTTTGCGGTAATTACTTAGACAGGATTTCCGCACGTTACATACTCGGTGGAGAAGTGGCAGTCACTTTTGGGGATGCTTTCAGGCGATCGCCTGCCATTAACAACTGCCAAACTCAGGCAGTTAATTAAATTGATACCGATGAAACTCTATGTTCTGTCGCGATTACAAAACCTACCTTTTCAAGCAGTGCCGGACGCATCAAACGGTTTTTTCACACCTCTACGACAAGAGAGCGAGGGATAGTCAAAAAAACAGGTTTTTTTCCTGATTAGTCTATCCATGACTGTGATTCCCGCGATCCCTTTCTGGATTAGCTCGCACCTGTGCAGGTAGTTGAGCCAATAACCATCTCTTAATCCCGAAAAAATATCATATTTTTAAGCAATACTGACTGTACGTATAGTCACTCAAAAAGCACAGTCAACGAGTCATATTTATAGCTATGGGAGCTATCGAAAATCCATATTTTAAAATTAAAAAATTGGTAAGAATTCAGGTCACTGAAATCCTTGCTGGGCAAAGACTTTAGCTCTGGAGCTTGATGCTAAATAAATTTCTATTCTCAATAAATGACGAAAAATGACAGTTTTTCGTCATTTATTGAGAATCAACAGATCAGGACAAAAGCCCTTATTTTGCCCTAAAACCCTTGCCAGACAAGCGTTGGAGCCGTAAGTTGTTAGACCTGAATCCTTACAAAAATTGCATCTAGTTGTTTTTAGTATAAAGTTTTTTTGACCGCGATTTTCATCTGCGGAATATTGTGACGATGGCTACCTTTACCCAATGCTAAAGTTGGGTGAATTTCGGTTTACCGTACCTCTCTGTCGGTAAGATAAGCAAGTGATGTTATGTTAGACACGAAGTATTGTATAACTTCGTATTGGTAGCAAAAAAAGCTGCTGTCAGAGCGGGTATCTGTCTTTAGAAGTAACTTTCGCAGACATCAAATAATCTCCCTACAGGAACTGTTTCAGGATCGAATCAATCATTACTATAAATTGAATGACCGCGACATTATGGATCGATACTGGGGTGTTGCGAACAGTCCCTAGGTTTGATTCTATGTACACACCGGGAAAGTGGTAATTAATCTTCACCCGCCCCTCTTTCCTGTCGGCTCTCACAAAGCGCACTCATCGCAGTGCCGAAACCGAGTCGGATTCTTTAGCGGGAGTTAAACATGAAAATCACCTTTGTTCTTCCTACTCTGTGTCTGACTGGTGGAATTCGAGTAATATCTATTTTCGCAGAACTCTTGAAACAACGAGGACACTCGGTCTTCGTCATCTCTGTACCCCATGTTCAACCGAGTCTGCGCCAGCAAGCCAAGTCGCTGCTGCGGGGAAGGGGTTGGATTTCGACACCTGAAAACGAGCCATCATTTTTCAATAATTTGAGTGTAGAACACAAAATTATCGATCGCTGGCGCCCCATAGAAGACAAAGATGTACCTAACGCTGACGTAGTAGTTGCCACCTGGTGGGAAACAGCCGAGTGGGTAGCAAAACTCTCTCCCAGCAAAGGAGCAAAAGCTTATTTTATCCAGCACCATGAAGTTTTTGACTATCTACCTGAAGGTAGAGTTGAAGCAACTTGGATGCTGCCCATGCACAAAATTACGATCTCTGACTGGTTAGTTGACCTAGCTCGGACTAAATACGGCGATCGCCAAGTTTCCTTAGCTCCTCCGAGCGTTGACACCAAGCAATTTTATGCCTGTCCTCGCCACAAACAATCGGTTCCGACAATTGGCATGATGTACTCTACAATTTACTGGAAAGGAACCGACATCGCCCTGAAAGCTTTTTCCCTAGCTGCTGAAAAAATTCCCAACCTGCGTCTGGTTGCCTTCGGTGTAGATGCCCCATCCTCCGAATTGCCGCTACCGGCCAATGCCGAGTATATAATTCAACCCGACCAAGACAAACTCAAAGACTCTTACAGCAAATGCGATGCGTGGCTTCTGGCGAGTCGCTCTGAAGGCTTCGGCTTGCCAATTATCGAAGCGATGGCGTGCCGCACTCCCGTCATCAGTACCCCAGCAGGCGCTGCTCCTGAAATTCTGAGTGGCGGTACTGGCATACTTGTAAGACCAGAAGATCCCGAAGAAATGGCAAAAGCCATAGAATCTATCTGTCAGTTGTCCAATGCCGAGTGGCAAGCCATGTCCGAAGCCGCCTATGCTAAGGTCATCAATTACTCTTGGGAAGATGCCACGGAGCATTTTGAAGCAGGATTGAAAGTTGCTGTAGAGAAATCTCAACAGCGTGACGTTAACATAGTTTCCTGTTCTCCCTACTATGCCGAAGCAGCACTATGCGGCGTCGGCAGCGGCGCCGGAAAAAGTTAAGCTTTGATCTTAACAGCAGCAATTTGAAATTCTGCGGTAGTCAAGCGAGCGCGGGATTCTGCGTAAGAACTCAATTATCGTTTGGTGGGGTGCTTCTGCTAAAACTCATATCGCCCGTGTCCTGTTTTCTACCCAACAGTCTCGACACGACTTCTGACCGCATCTACCTAAAAGACTGGTTCAATCTTACCGCTGGCCAAAATCTCAAGCCTAGTTCAACAGATGTTTTAAAGCTGACGCCGTTACAGGTTAGACTGGTCTAGTCCTCAAACATCTCCCGATTTCTGATTGAGAAAAAGTCCCTGACGACCAAGTAAGGTCGGCTCTACTATCAAGTTACGATCGCCTCCAACATTCACCTACACCTTGCAGTAAAGCCAAAAAGAGACTCATAAGTTTGAACGAACTACGATCGAGAAGTTTGAGGAACCAGTTTTGATCTTCTACATCTACCTAGTTTATGAAAATTACTTTTGTCCTTCCTACCCTTGCTCTTACAGGTGGCATGAGAGTTTTATCTATCTACACAAAAATTCTCCAAAAGCGAGGACACACAATATTTATCGTCTCTACACCCCCGGAACGACCAAGTTTGATAGAACAATTGCTCTCTGTGCTCAGAGGTAAGGGTTGGGAACCCACTTCGCTGAAAAAATGGTCTTATTTTGACAATGTAGATGTCGAAAGTCGAGTGATCGAAACCTGCCGTCCAGTTACCGACATTGACGTACCTGATGCCGATATTATCATGGCTACTTGGTGGGAAACTGCTGAGTGGGTGTCTAAACTCTCCCCGAGCAAAGGAGCGAAAGTATATTTTCTCCAACACTACGAGGCTTTTGACTACACACCAAAAGATCGAGTAGATGCAACTTGGTGGCTGCCGATGCACAAAATTGCCGTGGCTAAGTGGCTGGAAGACAAGGCTAGGAATGAATTTAAGAATTTGTCTGTATCTCTCGTCCCACCAACCGTGGATACCGAACAGTTTCACGATCCTCAGTCGCGGAAATCGGGGCAGCCGCGAGGCAAGCAGTCAGTTCCCACAGTCGGGATGTACTATTCTATAGCTCCTTGGAAAGGCTCTGCTCTTGCCATTAAAGCTTTCAAGCTAGCGGCTGCAAGAATCCCTAACCTTCGTTTAGTTGCCTTTGGTTCCGGCGAAACCCCTCCTCCAGATTTGTTGCAGCAGAATAGTGAGTATCATAGGATACCTAGTCAAGACGAACTCAAAGAACTTTACAGCAAATGCGATGCTTGGCTGTTTGCCAGCAGCACCGAAGGCTTCGGCTTGCCAATTTTAGAAGCGATGGCTTGTAGCACTCCAGTCATCGGCACTCCTGCTGGCGCGGCTCCGGAACTCCTCGCTGGTGGGGGTGGAATACTTGTCAAGCCAGAAGACCCAGAGGATATGGCAAAAGCGATCGAGCAGATTTGTCAGTTGTCTGATGCCGAATGGCGGGCAATGTCCGAGACCGCTTTGGAGATGGTGATTAATTATACCTGGGAAGATGCAACTGATCTCTTCGAGGCTGCACTGTACACGGCACTGGAAGGTCAGTCACAATTAACGGACAAGCCGTAAAATAGAGGTGGATTTAAAAGATTGGGGTTGGGCGATCGTAAGAGCTAGAATTTAGATCCGGGAAATAAAGTAGTCTTTCTACCATTTTACTGCGACAAAAAACATATGGCTATATTAATCCCAATTACTATGTTCGGTTTGATTCCGGTCGTTCTTTACTTGTTTGTGAGGTTTCCGACTCAGCGGGCAGTAATTATCACTTTTGTGGCAGCGTGGCTGTTTTTACCACAAGTTTCTTATCCCATCCCCCTATTTCCGGCGTATACCAAAGTTTCGGCATCTTGCTACGCCATTTTGCTGGGTGTGATTATCTACGATACTGAGCGCATCACCAAATTTAAGCTTGGTTGGCTGGATGTGCCAATGGTAATTTGCTGTTTGTCTCCAATTATTTCACAACTTACTAATGGTGGCAGCCCGATTTCTCCGACTTTCAACCAAATCGTTACTTGGGGTCTGCCTTATTTTTTGGGACGGTTGTATATGGGTAGTTTAGACGGGCTGCGACAATTGGCGATCGGGATTTTTGCAGGTGGGTTGGCCTACATTCCTTTTACTTTACTTGAAGGGGTTAAGGGCCCAATTCTGCACCAAATGGTTTACGGCGTCAATGCCTTTGAGGACTGGGGTCAAGCAAGGCGTATGGGCGGGTGGAGACCCGTAGTGTTTATGCAGCACGGTTTGATGGTGGGAATGTGGATGATGACAGCCGCCTTAATCGCAGTTTGGCTCTGGCAAACTGGGACGCTCAAAAAGTTTCAGGGCAAAAGCATTAAGACTCTAGCAATTGTATTAACTATCGCTTTTTTTCTGTGCCGTTCTACTGGCGCCTACAGTTTATTTGCGATCGCGTTGTTCATATTATTTTCTGCCAAGTGGTTTCGCACTTCTTTACCGCTGCTATTGGTAATTGGATATATAGCGTTTTATCTGTACGTAGCCGCATCGGGTCAATTTTCGAGCAAAGACGTGATGGCTGTTGTCAATCCCATATTTGGAGAAGAACGAGCCGCCTCTCTGAAGTTTAGATTTGACATGGAAGAGATATTGGGGGAAAAAGCGCGGCAAAAATTTCTTTTTGGCTGGGGGGATTCGGGCGGAAACCGCGTGTACAACCAGTACGGTACAGATATCTCGGTCACCGACAGCTTGTGGATTATTGCATTTGGTACTAACGGTGCAGTCGGTTTAGCTAGTTTATTTTCTTCATTGTTACTTCCTGTTATCGTCTTTTGCCTGTTCAAGTATCCCGCCAGAACCTGGTCTAATCCCAAAGTAGCGCCCGCTGCGGTCCTGGGAGTAGCCTTAACTATGTATATGTTTGACTGTGTGTTGAACGCTATGACTAACCCGATTTTTGCGCTCATTGCTGGAGGAATATCGGGTCTGGTTTTAAAAGCTCCAGAAAGTCTTAAGGCCAAGAAAACCATTTCGCCGCCAAGAAGACAGTCGCTAGTTCACCAAAAATCATCCTAATTTTCCAGCTTTGAGCGCGCTCAAAGCTGGAAAATCTCTTGCATTTTCTAGATAGAAAACTTTAAAAATCTACCACCTTTGTATTAAATCTAGTTCGGGAGTTGCGATCTCTTTCTCAGTCGATCAAAATTAGTGTAAAAGAATATTGATTACATTAATTAGCAAGGGTTCAAATATTAGCACGGAATTGTGTTTTTATTGAAACTGTGTTACGAGTTGTAAAGCGAACTGGGTTTATATACTGTTTGCTAAAACGAGCAAATTCTTTACAGAATCTTTAAAAATCCTGACTCGACAGGTAGGGTGTAGGGAGATATACTAAAGAAAGTATATTCACCCCCACGCCCAAGTAGTAAAAACACTCTTGGTATAGTGTGGGTTATTGTTTGACTTGTAGTTGAATATTAAGGCTGGATGGGAATAACAAAAATGAAAACAGTTAATTTATTGAACATAGTGATAGATAACTTTACGATTTTAGAGTTGTTTGAAAAACTAGACGATGAAGGCGGTGTCGTATTTACACCCAATGTAGACCACTTAATTAAGTTGCAATATGACCGCGACTTCTATGAAGCTTATAATACATCTAGTTATAGAGTCTGCGACAGTCAAATCTTGATGTATGCCTTAAAGTTTTTGGGTACTCCTATCAAGGAAAAGATTTCTGGTTCTGACTTGTTTCCGGCATTTTATATGTATCACAAAGATCACGAGGAAATTAAAATATTTTTGCTAGGAGCTGCGGTCGGAATTGCTAAGAAAGCCCAGGAAAAAATCAATCAAAAAATTGGTAGAGAAATAGTGGTTGAAGCACTTTCTCCTTCTTTTGGCTTTGAAAAAAATGAGGCAGAGTGTGAGGCAATAATTGAGGCGATCAATCAATCAGGAGCTACAGTTCTGGCTATAGGAGTGGGAGCGCCTAAGCAAGAGAAGTGGCTGGTTAAATATAGGAGCAAATTCACACACGTGAAAGTTTTCTTAGCCGTAGGTGCAACCATTGATTTTGAAGCTGGTTGCAAAGCAAGATCTCCCAAATGGATGAGCGAAGTCGGTATAGAATGGGCGTACCGACTGTTAAGCGAACCAAGAAGGTTGTGGAGAAGATATTTGATAGAAGGTCTGCCATTTTTTAGATTAATAGTAGAACAAAAATTAGGGTTTTATAAAATGCCTTTCGTTGATAGTTAAACCACGAAGCTAGAATGGAAAGGCGGTTCCAAAACACTGGATCTACAAATCAATAAGGTCAATGAATCCGAGTATGATATCGGGCGTTTAAATTCAGCCCCAGACGGATGGAATCTGTGGAAAGTGCGATCGCCCTTTCTGCCAAAAATATTCATTTTTGGTTTCAAATCCAGGTAAAATCGAAAGGAAACCTTTCTTGCAAATCCCTAACTAGGGATTTAAATCATGAATTTGCCTTCTTTCTTGTGGTTGTGGAAAATAGCAGCTTGGTCAATGGGCGTTTCCCTGTTAGCTTACCTGTTGCTGGCCGTTACTGGAACCTGGATGTTTGCCGCCCGCAGTACGAAACAGCCGCGCCCGAAATGGCTGCGTCCCTTTCATTTGGCGACTGGTACGGGGATGGCGACTTTGGTAATTTTATTGTTGGGAATTGGCGTAGTCGGTACGCTGGGATACTACGGCAATTTGGGTCACTCGGCTCATTTACCAGCGGGGTTAGCTGTTGTGGCTTTGGTGTTGGTTTCGGTTGGTAGCGGGCTGCAAATTGGCCCTAAACATCCTTGGGCGCGTCCCCTTCATATTGGCGCTAATTTGGCTTTGTTTGGGGGATTTGTGATTGTGTTGCTCACAGGATGGACTATTGTACAAAAATATTTACCAAAAGTTTAACGTTTGTAGTCAGGACTTCAGTCCTCAAAGTTTTAATTCCACTGAAGTCCCTACTACAAACCTGCTGCTTTAGCTGTGAAATCTAAGATATGTTGAGCGGTAATTTGCGGTTTTTCTAAGTGGGGAACGTGCCCGCAGTCGGGTATCCAAATTAGTTTAGAATTTACGATCGCACTTTTAAACTTTTCTGCATCCGCAATCCCTAAAATTCTATCTTGTTTTCCCCACAAAATCAAGGTCTGCTGCTGAATTTGGGAAAGTTTTTTCCCAAAACCGCCGTAACCGCCGCTTTTGGTAAACGCAATTAAAGCTTGATTCCAGTTGGGCATTTCCAAGTGCAAAGCAGCGCAAGTTTGTGCATCTACAGAAGCTAAGGTTTCGTCGAAATAAGCATTGACGCTAATTTTTTGACGAATTTTAGGGTTTCGCAAAAAGGAAGTTGCTAGAGTTCCTAAAGGAGGAATTAAAAATTTACCCTTATTAGGAGTGATCGCAAAACCTGCACTGTCTATTAATACTAATTTTTTGACTGCTTCGGGATGATTTAGGGTAAAGTCTATTGCTGCTGCACCTCCCATCGACGCGCCAACTAAGATTACTGGTTGCGAAATTAGCGTTTTCCAGAAATAGTATAGATGACTTCCAATCGCCTTTTGACTGAATGGCAAACCTGCCACTCTTTCTGTAAAGCCAAAACCTAACAAGTCAATTGCCCAAGTCTCATTTTTTT
The DNA here is from genome assembly GCF_036705955.1 of Microcoleus sp. A6-C6. Lineage (NCBI taxonomy): Bacteria > Bacillati > Cyanobacteriota > Cyanophyceae > Oscillatoriales > Microcoleaceae > Microcoleus > Microcoleus sp. A6-C6. Next base: position 30,151 of record NZ_JAUBVR010000008.1, read on the forward strand.
TGGCTAGAAGCGGTAACAGACGGCGATATTCAAACACGGAACTGTCGAAGCCGTGAATTAGCAAAATAGGTGTGTTTCCGCTGCCTTGATGCACGTAGGTTGTGGTAATTGGCTCAGCGGTTAGGGAAGTTGTAATTGCTGACTGTTGAATGCTTTGGGCTAAGGCGATTGAGGTGGATTCTGTGAGTTGTGCGATCGACTTTGGGAGAAAACTTGCTGGCATAATGCTTGATAAGTTGTGAATTCGTAGCGCAGGTGCTCCCGCGATCGCCCTAAGACTTAAGTATATATGCTCGATCGCCCTTATTTAAGTATTTAGGTCGATCGCTACTTAAGTATCGCTCAGCCTGATTTAAGGATGAGTTTGCTGACATCTGCTAAAATATTTGAGAATTGTTGCCAATAATTATTTTTTAGTTTACTATGCTTAAGGGCAGTAAGTCTTACTTGATCTCAGTTAAAGCGCAAATCAGCATCTAGCGCCAGAGAGATTAAAACTAGGAACCTGCCAAAAACCCGTCTAATGTCTGGGCGCTGGGAATAGCTGCACGCCTAAATATTCAAGGCTAAAGAGTGCGCTAGAACGGAAAATTTAGCCCTATCTGCGATTTTATACCGATCGTATTGAGAATATATCTCAAGTCGATCGCACCAGCAGGCCAAATAACTTGTTATTAAAGTCGATCGACTTCCAAAACAGATGAACAAACCATACAGTCAACAGAACCAAGAGTCAAACCCCTCACAGTTCAAGGGTTTTACCTTTTACGGCGAGACACCAGAAGTCTCGGAAACCGAAGACAGCAGCACAAAACCTCAGATAGAAGTTCAACCAAACTCAGCTCAGAGTAAATCATTCCCCCTAGCAATGGCAAGCATCGGCGACAAGCTGCGGATATTTAAACTCAAGGGTTCAGAAGGCACTGTGCGTCGCCTCATCGGCATGGGATTTGTCTCCGGTATCGAAGTTCAAATCATCAGCAATTCTGGCGGTTCAGTGATTGTAGCAATGGGCGACAACCGCATCGGTTTGGGCGCAGGTATGGCACAGAAAATTATGTGCATAAATTAGGGGAATTGCCATAAATGTACAGCAATCTTATTTCATTTGTGAACAAGATTTTTTTTATTAACCGCAGAGGGCGCAGAGGGCACAGAGGAAGAGAAAAGAGAGATATTCACAAATACTGAGAGGGTTGCTACATTCAAGAGTTTGATTAAATTTGTACAAATTTAGACTGAATCAAAAAAAGAAATGAACGAGAAGAAACAACTGGGAGATTTAGCTGTTGGCAGCACCGCAAAAGTGGTTGGCTATGAGAAAACAGCCCGCGCTTATAAAGGCAAATTGTTAGCAATGGGATTGACACCGGGAACCGAATTCACTGTTACTCGCCACGCACCTCTGGGAGATCCCGTAGAAATCTTAGTGCGGGGTTTCAAACTCAGTTTACGCAAAGATGAAGCAAAAACTCTATTTGTAGAGGAGGTGAAATAATGGCTAAGCAAATTATTGGATTGGTGGGTAATCCCAACTGTGGTAAAACTACTTTATTTAATGCTTTGACAGGTGCTAACCAGCGAGTGGGCAACTGGCCTGGTGTCACCGTCGAACGCAAAGAGGGAAAATATACTCACGATGGTTTACCAATTACTATCGTTGACTTGCCAGGGGTTTATTCTCTTGATGCTGAAGACGGAGATACTGGCCTTGACGAATTGGTAGCGCGAGATTATTTGCTATCTCGCGAAGCTGATGTAATTATTAATATTGTTGATGCTTCCAATATAGAGCGAAATTTGTATCTCAGCACCCAAATTTTAGAGATGCGTGTGCCCATGATAGTAGCGCTAAATATGATGGATGTTGCCAAAGAACGAGATACCAAAATTGATGTTAGCAAACTCGCAGAACGCCTCGGCTGTATGGTTGTGCCAATGAGTGCTGCGTCAAATGACGGATTGCCACTGCTGCGGGATGCTGTGAATAAGGCGCTACAAAAGCCGATCGTACCATCTGCTTATGTCGCTTATCCGGCTGCGATCGAAGATGCGATCGCCCAACTCATCCCGCACATCGAAAAATACAGCCCAAATCGCAACGTAGATGCCCGCTGGACAGCCCTTAAACTCCTAGAATACCAGGATGAAGTCGCCCCCGAACTCGCAAATACAGAATTAGAAAAAATAGTCGTTCCGCACCGCCGCAGAGTCCACGAAACCCTCGATGACGACTTGGATATTATCATCGCCGACAGTCGGTACACCTACATCCGCACCCTCACCCAAGGCGTAACCGAATGTTCCAGGGAAATCAAAACCAACCTTTCCGACAAAATCGACCAAGTTGTGCTTAACCGCTGGTTAGGTATTCCCGTATTCTTGATGGTGATGTACTTCATGTTCACCATTTCGATTAACGTTGGCGCAGTGTTTATTGACTTTTTTGACATTTTGTTTGGGACAATTTTTGTAGACGGTTTAGCTGCTGTTTTAGAAAGCGTCAATACTCCTGGATGGTTGATTGGACTGCTGGCAAAAGGTGCTGGCGGTGGCATTCAAACCACAGCTACTTTTATTCCCCAAATTGGGATGATGTTCTTGTGTTTGTCTGCCCTAGAAGACTCTGGCTACATGGCGCGGGCAGCCTTTGTTATGGACAGATTAATGCGATTTGTCGGACTTCCCGGCAAGTCCTTTGTGCCGATGATGGTAGGTTTTGGGTGCAATATTCCCGGAATTATGGCGACGCGGACATTGGAAAATAAGCGCGATCGCACAATGACGATTATGATGAATCCATTCATGTCTTGTAGTGCCAGATTAGCAGTTTACGCCCTATTTTGTGGCGCATTCTTCCAAGTCGGTGGTCAAAACATGGTGTTAGGACTTTATCTGTTAGGAATTTTAGCCGCAGTTCTCACCGGGCTAATCTTAAAAAATACCCTTTTGCAAGGAGAAGCTGCACCGTTTGTAATGGAACTCCCGCCCTACCACATTCCCAAGCTCAAAGGAGTGCTACTGCGGACTTGGGATAGATTGCAAGCTTTTATCAAAAAGGCCGGAATTGCGATCGTGATCATGGTGGTTATACTAGGATTCATGAGCTCAGTGGGCACCGACGGTTCCTTCGGCAAAGACAACAGCAAAGACTCAATTCTTAGTGCAGTCGGCCGCGCGGCAACACCTGTATTTACACCAATGGGAATCACCCAAGAAAACTGGCCCGCCACCGTCGGTTTGCTAACAGGAGTATTTGCCAAAGAAGTAATGGTTGGAACCTTAGATTCATTGTACACCCAACTAGCAGACGAACAAAAAGCAGCCAGTGGAGAACCGGAAAAAGAAGAAGAATTTAGTTTCTGGGGAAATATCGGCAAAGCATTTTTTAGCATACCAGAGAATCTTACAAAACTTCCCGGTCAACTTTTCGATCCCCTCGGCTTAAATTCTGCTAATATTACCGACCAAAAACAAGCGGAAGAAGACCAAGGTATCTCTGGTAGCACCTACGGACAAATGTCCCAGCGGTTCGGTTCCAATCAAGCAGCTTTTGCTTATTTGCTTTTTGTATTGCTGTACTTTCCCTGCGTCTCCGCAACGGCTGCGCTTTACCGCGAAACTAACTTAGGTTGGACAATATTTGCGGCTGCTTGGACTACTGGTTTAGGTTACTGGGTTGCAGTTCTCTATTATCAAGTCGCGACATACGCAGAGCATCCAGAATCTTCAGTTATTTGGGTAGTGAAACTGGCAATAGCTATGGCCCTGACACTGGCGGGATTAAAAATGGCTGGTGCAAAACGCCCCAAACGGCGCGAAGCAATAAGTCAATAACTGTAGGGTGCGTCGCTATCGAAAATTCCTAAATAAAGATCACAATCTCACAGCGACGCACCGGTGCAAAATAGATTGACTCGGACAAGTCTGTTGGGTGGGGGCGGGTTTACAATATTATTTATTTTTGCCATAAATTGTCTGTGAACCCGCCCCTACAAACCCTAAAATTATTAACCAATGAATTCACAAAAAAAACATCCCAAGCTCCTGTAGGGGCGGGTTCACCAACCATCTATAGAAAAGACAAAAAATCTCATAAACCCGCCCCAACCCGACCACTATTCACATCAACATCTTACGACAAGAAAGGAGAAAAACCATGATTTTAAGCGACATCCAACAGTTTATTTCCCAAAACAAAAGAGCTTCTATCGCCGATTTAAAACTCCATTTTCGGATGGACGGCGATGCTTTGCGCGGAATGCTCAACCGCCTGATGCGTAAAGGCCGCATCAGTAAAATGGCAGAGGCAAAAAAGTGCGGCGGATGTCACAGTTGCGCTGACGATGCTACGGAGATTTATGTCTGGGTAAATGCCGATAAATCCTCACCTGTAGCAGAACCAGTGTCTGCAAATTGCCATTAAATTCGACAAATTCAGGGTGCTAACTCAACAATTGTCCTACAGCAATCGCCATCAATCCCAAACCTCCCTTTTCCTCTCTAACTCTGCGCCCTCTGCGCCCTCTGCGGTTAATAAAAAAATCTTGTTCATAGCTCAAATACAATTGCTATGAAATCATTAATTCCTCTCGACTACGGCAGCAACCAAATCCTTGTTTGATGGGTGTTTCACTGGTAAATAAATGGCAAATTCAGCTTCCTGACCTATTTTGGAATTCACTTCAATTCTACCCTCATGCTTCTCAATAATTTGGTAGGAAATCGAGAACCCTAAACCAGTCCCTTTCCCGACAGGTATGGATTCCTCGATAATTGTCATCGTTGGGATGCGACACTTAAAATTTAAAATCTAAAACTGGTTGGCGGCTGTGTAGAGATAGCCAAAAATTTAATATTTCTTCCCCGACTTGTTCTGGATAGAAGTGATGGAAAAAATGCCGCCCGTCTGGACATTCCCAAAGCCGATCGCCTTTTTTGAGAAATTTCGACCAGCGTCGCATCACAATAGGAGATACCACAAAATCGGTTTTGCTACTACATATCAACAAAGGTACTTCTACACCCTCATCGCGGGAATTATTCATCCTAAATAAGGAGTGAGGACAAGGAGAACAGGCTAAATCATCCTCAAAATATGGTATAAATTTTTGATTGATACTTTGATTTTGGAATCCCAGCATATCGCTAACCATTTGAGTTAAAACTTGTTTCCCACTCCAGGGAAAAGCTGCAAGATGCGTATAGTAATGTGCTTGCCAATTAACCGCAGATGGTATACCGACACCTAAAAGTCCCAAAGAACTTACTTTGTGAGGATAGCGACGCGCATACATTAAACCAACTAATCCACTGGTACTGTGACCAATGAGATGAATTGGGCGATCGCGCAATGTTAAAAAATCGTGCAAAAGCTCAACAGCCATATCCAAAGAGCAAGCTTCGTCTTCAGTTTGTTGGTATTCCCATACTTGCACGGGTACAGAATCGTTTAAGTAGGAAAGCAGCGATCGATCGAAGCATTGCAAACTCGGACTTACACTTAACCAAAGCACATCATCTGAACTAAATTTCATCTATTTTAAGTTGGAGATCGAGTTATTTATGACTTAAGTATAACGTTTGAATGTAGGGTGTGCAATGCGCACTTTACCGCTACTAATTAGGTGGGCATAAAAAATATCAGGAAATAGAAAGAGGGCGGGTTTTGCCTTGATCAACTGCGTGATATCATAGACTCTTAACTAAACCCGCCCCTACCAGATACCATTATTTTTTCGCAATGACCTACTTACTAGCAGTCTACAAACTAAATTCTTTCTTGAGTTGAGATACCCAAGATTTGATCCGGGCTTCCGTCAGATCGGATTGGTTGTCTTCATCAATAGCAAGACCTAAAAACTTGCCATTAACTACAGCTTTAGATTCATTGAAATCATAACCGTCTACCGGCCACTGACCGACAGTTTCGCCGCCCTGTTCCGAGATTTTTTCAGCCAAAATCCCCATCGCATCCATAAAATTATCCGGGTAGCCTTCTTGGTCGCCAGTTCCCAAATAAGCTACTTTTTTGCCGCTAAAATCAATATCATCAAGTTCTGGGAAGAAACCATCCCAATCGCTTTGCAGTTCGCCGATGTTCCAAGTCGGACAAGCGATAATCAGACATTCGTATTCAGCAAAATCATCATTGTCAATGCTGCCGATTTCGTGCAAAGTTACGATATCGCCGCCAAATTCATCTCGAATCATGTCAGCGATAGATTCAGTTTTGCCAGTTGTAGTTCCGTAGAAAAGACCAATTGTTTTTGACATTTTTACTCCGAGTGTGAAATTTGATAGTGTTTGATATTTCTTTGTTTTGAGTCAAGATTTGGCATTTCTTGTCTGCAATTCAGACAAAAATAGTAGACGCGATTGTGGCTAACCTGAGAAATTAGAGAGTCAAGGCAGCAAGGACACTGTTTTTTCATCTGCTTAAAGTTGAAAATTAATCAACCAAGCTGACTCACTCAGATCGGGGTCGGGTTCGCAGTCAATTAGTAATAGATTCAGCGTCGTTTGTACTTTTAGACTGCGCGGGATGCCGGCGGGTACAAACACAAATACTCCCGGTGTTAAAGTGACTGTGCGATCGCACACCGTGAGAGTTCCCACTCCTTCTAAGACGGCTATGCTGACATCTGTGGAGTGATCCAAGTCGGGTATTTCGGAATTTCTACCCAAACTGATCAGTTTTTGGCTGGTCGGTTGTCCGTTGCCGATTCGCGAGGCTGACGCGGAAACTATTGCTGCTGTCACGGTGATTGACCTCCAGGTACTGTTAACTTCCGGTAGTTATTGCAATTAATATTCAATAAGCTACCATACAATTTAGATAAATTGTCAAGACTTAAATATTAATATTTGTTACAAAAAGGTGGCTTTACTGGAGACTTTGGGGAAATTACAGCCTTAAATTCAGACCTAGCGGTAGTTTTGGGCGATCGGGCCCGAATGTGAGGTTGTTTAATTTTCAAAATACTTGCTAAATATTTGCATTTATCTGTTAAAATCTTGGGCAGGTTGGAGGCGGATTTGTCGATCGACCAAATCCGCCCCCAACCTGCCACTAATGACAACCGGCTAATTCTTCGCCCCTACGCCAACATACATAATCGAGGTATCCTGATTAATTTGGATTTTAAACAATCCAGACTTTTTGTAATCAATATAGTTAGCGATATTAGAGAGTAGCACTTGAGAAACTTGTTGGAAACTTGCCAGCGAAGGAAATAGCTGCTTTCCACTTGTAAAATTTCCCCAAAAACCGTGCATTTCGGATAAAATGGCGCCCATTTCTCCAAACATATCAAAACCTTTAATTTTAATCTTGCCAAAACCCGTATCCCGCATTACCACAGAAAGTTCCTCCGGGGTAATAAACTTTTCCCAATCGTGAACGCCTCGCTTAATTTCCTGCAAGATATTTTCCATCAGTTCAATCATCACAATTTGCGAGGAAAAAGTTCGGTTGATTGTATCAAAAAAGAACAGTCCTCCGGGCTTGAGAATTCTGTGAACCTCTGACACAACTTGTTTGTAATCGGCAACGTGTTCTAAAACATCTACGCAGATTACAACATCGAAGGTATTGTCAGCGTAGGGCATATTTTCGGCAAAGCCTTGACGGTAGTCAATTTCAAAACCGCTGGTAACTGCGTGATTCTGCGCTGCTACAATACATTTGTGCGATCGATCTATTCCAGAAACCACCGCGCCTCTCTCGGCCATAAACTCGCAAGAAAAACCGCCGCCGCATCCGACATCTAAGGTTTTCAGCCCTCGCCAATTCGTTGCGTGTCTGTCGAAAAACTCAAATCTAGGTTTATTTAGATGGTAAAGAGCATAGATTTTAGCATTTTCGTCCCACCAATTATCAGCATTTTCGTCATAAAATTCTAGATCGTTTTTTAATTCTGTTTTCCTGGACACGATTTTTTCAATCCTGATTGATGAAAGATATAGATGCAGTTGTGAATCGCCACAGTTTTTTATTATAATAGTTTTGCCATAAATTTCAACCAGATGGATCGCGTTTCTATTATCATCCCAACCCTCAACGAAGCGACTTGTCTGGAACGCACCTTGCGCCAACTGAGCATTCTCAATCCTCCTGCTTGGGAGGTTTTGGTGGTAGACGGTGGCAGTCAAGACGAAACAGTGGCGATCGCACTTTCCGCCGCCACCCGTGTTATTTTTAGCAGTATGCCGGGACGTTCCGTGCAAATGAATTTAGGTGCGGAAACCGCTACAGGCGAAATTCTGTGCTTCCTCCACGCCGATACTTTGGTTCCCGACGACATCGTAGCAGTTATCCAAAACACATTATCCGATCCGAAAATTGTCGGCGGCGGATTTATTTCCCTGATGGCTGGTTCGCAGCACACAAGATGGGGTTTTTCGCTGCACAATTACCTAAAAACTTACTACGCGCCGCTGCTATTTCGCCCTCATTTGTTTGTTAAAGGATTACGCTTGCTGTTTGGGGATCAAGTTATTTTTTGCCGCCGCACTGATTTTTGGGAATGCGCAGGTTTTGATGTGGCACTACCAATTATGGAGGAGGCAGATTTATGTTTAAAATTGGTGCGGCGGGGTAAAATTAAGTTAGTTAATCGGGTTGTGGAAAGCAGCGATCGCCGAGTGGCGCATTGGGGCGAATTTAAATCAATTTGTATCTATCTTGCGATCGGTTTTTTGTGGGGTTTTGGCGTTGATCCGAAATATCTCAAGCAGTTTTATGAAGACATCCGCTGAAACACAAAATCCGTTTAAATTCCCAGAATGTACTGGCTGTATTTTTTGGGCAAAACTTTCTGCAACAGGTAAATGATCGCCAAACAAGCGAACAAAGTACCTGTCACTAAAAACCCGAGCTTCAGCAGCGGATGTACGGGATCAATAAATTTATAAAACACTAACAACACATATTTCACGACTGTCGAATCTAGGAGATATATCGGGAATGAATAAGCCGCCAATATTTTGATTAATCCCGATACTCTACTGGGAAGTGCGATACTCTTAGCAAATGCGAGGATCGATAATACGAATAAAATTGCGTATCCTTGGGAAGATAGTTTGAAAAACGATCGCAGAAACCATCCTTCTGAATTAACTCCACTTATCAGGTAATATTCCCAAATACTCGATAGATAAAAGAGGATAGTTGCTCCTAAAATTGGTATTCTTATGCCTTCGAGAACGGGTTGGATTTTGTCATAGGCTGCGCCCAAATATAGACCGGTTGAAAATGGCAAAATCCAACTAAAAATCCAGCGCTCCATCAAAGGTAGAGGTATTGATATGTATTTGAAAGCGGCTAAGTAAAACCCTATTGTAAAAATTGTTTGAATTATCAAACCCAATGCTAAAATTTTTCTGGGTTCTAAAAATCTTAGTTTCACTAGGAGCCACCACCAACCGTAGCATTGAACAATCACCACGATGAAGTAATAGGGAGGCATTACGGAGCCTGTCAGGATATCTCTGAGTAATGAAAGTAAATCAAATTTTTGGAGTGAGTCCCAATTATTTAAAATGTACAAACCTACTGACCAAAACAGATAGGGAGGTATAATTTTTGACAGTCTTTTTTTGACTACCTGTGCGGGATTATTTTGATTTTCCAGTTTGTTGGTGAGAAAAAAACCGCTGAGCAGTAAAAATGCAGGTACGCAAAATAGTTGCAATGTATCGATCGCGACAAAGATGATTCTGCGATCGCGAAATGCCGAAAACCCAGCATGAGTAATGACAACACTGACGATCGCTAAAGCGCGGATCAAGTCAAATTCAGCAAACCGATTAGATGCTTTTTGCATGGTAACAATTAGATTACAAACATTAGGGTCAAATCAGGAATTTTCTGTGTGATGAATTTTTACAATAGCAGAAAATATTATATTTGCTCCTCTATTCAAAAAAGTTATCTCTGGGAAAATAAGTCACACCATTTTCAAAAAAAATGCAACTGTAGGCCAGTGCTACCCATATTTCATCAGCCATTGCCAATTCTAAAATCTCAAATTAAAAATCGGATCACGAAGTGCTGGGATTGAGGAATCAAGACTGTTGCGAAAAAAAAATCTACCTAAAGATAGGTAGACTTGGAGAAATGTTTAAGCAATTAATTAAAAGTTAGCTAACCGTTGTTGTGATGGATGTGCGACGCCGAAACACTATCCAATTGATCGCGCCCGTTGCGGATCACGCGCAGCATATCGCTCAGCTTGTGCTCAATATTATCGAGCACTTGGTCAGCATAATCGTCGGCGCCGTTTTGAATTTCCTCGCATTCAGTCATCGCCCTGACTCTCATCTCTTCCAGTTCCTCTTGAGCCTGGTAGCGAATTTGTTCCACTTCCGCCAGCGTCGCCTGCTGAATTGCCTCGCAGTCGAGCAAAACTTGCTGTCGCAACTGATCTGCTTCTACTTTTGCCTGCTGGATTAGGCCCATATCATTTAAAAGTTCTGCCGCTCGCTGTTCTGCTGCTTCTATCACTTCTTGAGCGTAGAGTTGAGCTTCTTGGAGCAGTTCGTCCTTGTGCCGAATGATCATCTCGGATTCCTGAAAGGCGATCGGCAAATTTAGCCTCACCAAGTCTAACTGATCGAGTAACTGTTCTTCATCCACCAGAGTGCGTCTGGTCATGGGAATTCGCGGACTGTCGAGAACAATTTCCTCAAGCCGATTCAATTCCCGCTGGATGTCTACTCCTGCGGTTCTGGTGTCGTCTCCGAAGGCTGCTGTGTTCTGAGGTGATTCGTTCTCAGTGCTGCGTCCGGTAGTGTCGGGTTCGATGCGATTTGGTTCCTGCTGGCGTAACATTTGTAAATATCTAGGGCGACGTGTTTCGGAACAAGATGATCTACGGAGCCACCAAACTTGGCAATTTCTTTAACTACACTACTACTTAAAAAGCTGTACTCGTTAGAAGTTGCCAAAAAAACTGTTTCAATTTCACCCATAAGGGTTTTATTGGTGTGGGCCATCTGGAGTTCCATTTCAAAATCTGTTAATACCCGGAGTCCCCGCAGCAGCACTTTGGCTTGTCGAATCTTAGCATAGTTTACTGTCAAACCCTCAAAACTGTCTACTTCTACGTTTGGCAAGTGTTGGGTAGAGCGCCGGATCTGCTCGATTCGTTGCTCTACGGTGAATAGAGGGGTTTTGCTGGGATTTTTGACTACTGTAACAATTACGCGATCGAATAATCTAGACCCCCGCTCGATAATATCTGCGTGACCGAAGGTAATGGGGTCAAAGCTGCCTGGATAGATTGCAATCACGAGTTTTGCCAGAGAGTGGGGGAGGGGGAGAGGGGGAGAGGGGGAGATGGGGAGAGGGGGAGATGGGGAGAGGGGGAGATGGGGAGAGGGGGAGAGGGGGAGATGGGGAGATGGGGAAAACCTTCCTTTTTCCTTCTGACTGCCAACTGCCAACTGCCAACTGCCAACTGCCAACTACCAACTGTCAACTGTCAACTGTCAACTGCCCACTGTCAACTGTCAACTGTCAACTATCTTCTACTTTTTGATGGAATGAGCTTTGTAGAAAGTTTCGAGGCTTTGCCTGTCGCCCACAAACCGCCAGTGCCAAGGCTCATAACTAACGCCTTGGCGGTTGTTTTTGGGGAAGGACATTTCAAAGCTGAAGGCGGGAGCGTTGGCTTCTAGCCACTTGAATGCTTGGGTACTGTCAAAGCTGGGACTGAGGTTAGTGTCGGGGGCGGAGCCGTCGCCAATGTCGATCGCGTAACCTGTATGGTGTTCGCTATATCCAGGAGGGGCGCTGACTTCGGCTCGCTTGGTGGCGTTTTGCCTGCGTTCGGCTTTTACGTCAAAAAATACGTGCTGTTGGTCTTCCACGGAGCGAAAGCCGGATATGGGAGCGAAATAGATCCCTGATGCGGCGGCGGCGTTAGCCATTTCTTGATATTTTGCTGCTGCGGTTTTGCGGAGTTTGATGCCACCGTCGGAAGTGACGTTTACCAAGTCTGAGGCTGGTGCTTCTGGGTAAGGCAAGTGTCCCAGCAGGTTGTCTGGGGTTGCGGGTTTTGAGTTGGTGGCTGGACTCGCGGCCACCCCTGACGGCGAGCTCGCCGCTGCTGGGTTTTGTTGAGTTTGTTCTGCCCGACTGGTTGCTGGGAAAAAGTTAAAGTTGAAGTGCAGCCAAATGCTGACTCCAAAGGCTACGGCGCCCAACCCTAGCAGTTTCCAAATCAGCCCTTTTTTCTTGGACTGGCTCGCTCCTGCTTCTATGTATGGGTGATCTCGCACTGCTTCTGGAATTTCGTCAGCGGCAAGCTCTGAGGCTTGCGGGGTTTTTCTCGACAGACTAGCGTTATCCAAGCCAGCTCCACTCCTGCACTTCAATAAGGCTCAACGTTACAAATTGTAGACCGATTGCGCGCGATCGCACATCCACAATTCCCGCTGAGAATATATGATCTCTTTCTGACTGGGCTTTGTCCCATCCGCCAGTTTTCAAATAGCCCGCGGATCTCGCACTGGTTGGCGCAAGTGGCGCTAGTTAATTTTAAGTGTAATTTGCTACTTATTCGACAAAATTTTACAATTCTGCGATCGACACATCAAACGTCCGTGCCAATTTTAGCAGAGCACCGATGTCAGCCATTGTCAGATTGGGCGATCGGGCGTAGCTTTTGACGGTGTTCACCGATTCGATTCTTGACAAAGGGGAAGTATGTGCTTTTAAGTAATTAGATATTAAAGGGCGATCGCCCCGGCATTGGAAACTGAAGGGCGATCGGTCAACTAGACAAACTCCCATGAAATGAGAGACACCTAGTGAAATCAGATGCGATCGCTATGATATCAAAAAAACACTCCCAAGCCAAGCAGATGCAATTCACTTAAATCAATTATGCTATTATTTAGAGATTCATGCCTAAAAAAATTCGAGAATTAAAAAGCCTGCTCCTAAAAGCTGGGTTTAGATATCGCTCTGGTAAGGGAAGCCATACTAAAATGGTTTCATACACTTCTAGCCGAGCCAGTTATTTTATCCGGCAATGATGGGGCTGATGCTAAGCCTTACCAAGAAAGAGATGTTAGCCTGTCCCTGCAAAAGCTAGAGGAAATTCGAGAACAAGAGGAACAATCATGATCAAATATCGCTACACTATTTTAATTCAATGGTCGGAAGAAGATAATTGTTTCGTGGCCAGTCTTCCAGAGTGGGGGCATTTTTGTCACACTCATGGAGACACCTATGAAGAAGCTCTCACCAATGCCCAAGAAGTATTAGAACTCTTAATCGAATCTTCTGAGGAAGAGGGGAAGGCTTTACCAGAACCTCAAACGCTTGGCAAACTGTTACAGTTAGTCTGATTAAGATTCTTCCTACTTTCAAGTGCAATGAATCGCCCAAAATCAAACATTACCAACTTCGGCTCTCCAGAGTTTTAGACGAGCATAAAAATAAAAATTCCCGTAGTGCGCGCCCCAGATCCCGCGTTAGCGAGACGCTCACACTACTGTTTCCACCACAAATGCAGAAGAGCCATGAATTTGAAGTACGCCCTTGATCGTGAATTTGAAGATCGCTCTCCCCTCTGGCACAAACTACAATACTCAAGTCTTTGAAAGAGAAGCTCCGCTTTACGCGACGGTCGTTCTATTAGTAATAACCAAAACGGTACATTCTTTTCGTTGCCGCCAACAACCCAGCGATCGTTAGACTTACAGAAAAACCCGAACTGACCCCATATACCAATTGGGAGGTGTCCAGGGGGGGCCTTTAAAGTATAAGTGAGCTCGTCCCAGTACATCCATTTGCCGTCATCAGCGCGCCATCCGACGCGATCGCCCAACATATCCCAATTTCTGTAGAGAATCTCCCAAATCCGCTTCTGAACACTAAGACCGAAACGGCCTTTGCTGTACTTTAACCAGAGTTGGTCTATGGTAAGCAGGTCTTCGCAGAAAAAGCCTTTGATGTCTGCCATTTCGATGTATTTTGGATGTTTTCTTCCTAAAACTTCCTTCAGCTTGTAAAGTGTTTCATTATCAGCTTCTTGCCACTTTTGGGCAGCTAATAAATCCCGCAGATAGCTGTAATCTACTCCTACTGCTGAAATCAAATCGTCATTGTTTGTCATGGAATAAATACCTCTATCAATTGCTGCCTGACTAAGATCGAGGACATAAGCTGTTAGTCATTTAAATTTCTTGCCTGAACCCCTTACAGCATGGGGTATAGACCACAAATAATGCAGTTTAAATGTGGAACAGCTTACAAGCAAGATCGATCGCCCAAAATCAAACATTACCAACTTCCGCCAATTCAGCAACATTAGCAGAAATTTCCTCATCCCCTGCATCAACCGCAACCGTTAACTTCAATCCCAAAGCCTTCAGCCAACTAGCCAAAGCATAAATTGTCGCACTTCCTTCTGGCGACAACAAAACATCTAACTTTTCCAAATGCAATTTAGCATCATCAGCCGACATATTTGGTTTTCCCAAACTCTCAAATACATTGCTAAGTGCGAGTTCAAGCAAACCTGGTTGAGAATCGTCGTCTTCCAAATGCGCCGTTAGATAAGCGGCAGCGTGTATCTTATCCTTGAGCGCTTCAATCAGATAGTCCTGATAACTATCGCTCGTTGGCATTTTCGCGTTCTTCATATTCTTTCCAATACTCCTTAGCTTTACGGATATCTTGTTGTTGAGTGCTTTTATCTCCACCGCAGAGGATTAGCACGATTATTGACCTAAATTGTCCAAAGTACACGCGATACCCAGGCCCAAAGTCAATTTTTAATTCGCAAACTCCTTCCCCAACAGACTTCGTGTTTCCTAAATTGCCTAAGCGAACTCGGTCAAGCCTTTGCTCAATTTTAACTACTGCATTCAAATCCCGCAGGGAACTAAGCCACTCTGCAAAAGGATTTCTACCGTCTGGGGTAATATAACGCCGAATTTCCTTGGGTTGTACTTCCATAAACGCGATCGCACTTACTCACTGATCATCATACGGGCGATCGGTCAAAATCAAACATTACCAACTTTGGCCACCTGAGCACAATTAGTAGGGTGCGTCAGTTGGAAAACCCTAATTTTTCGTAATCACCGGAAGACTGACGCACCCTACAGCCTACAAGCTGCGGTAAAACAAAATCGCCCAAAATCAAACATTACCAACTTCCGCCAACTCAGCAACATTAGCAGAAATTTCCTCATCCCCTTCATCAACCGCAACTTTTAACTTCAATCCCAAAGCCTTCAGCCAACTAGCAAAGGCATAAATTGTCGCACTTCCTTCTGACGACAACAAAACATCTAACTTTTCCAAATGCAACTTAGCATCATCAGCCGACATATTTGGTTCGCCCAGAGCCTCAAAGACATCTCTCAGCGCTTTTCGCATGATTTCTAATTCCAAATCTCCTTCTTCCTCTTCTCCAAATATTAGAGAAAGGTAAGCAGCAGAATAGTTTGGATCTTTGAGATTGGAAATTTTAAAGGGATGATAGCTATCACTAGCCGGCATTTTGGCGTCTTTCATAATCTCTCCAATATTCCTTAGCTTTACTAATGTCTTGATCTTGAGTGCTTTTATCCCCACCGCACAGCAGAAGCACGATCGCAGAGCCCACTTGTCCAAAGTAGACTCGGTAGCCTGGGCCATAGTCGATTTTAAGTTCGCAAACTCCTTCCCCAACTGAACGACAGTCTCCCAAATTGCCACTGCTAACCCGCTCAAGCCTCTTGTCAATCCTGATTTTAGCGTTAACATCTCGCAGGGAGCCAAACCATTCGGCAAATGGAACTGTGCCATTTTGTTTGATATAACGCTTAATCTCTCTGGGTTGCACTTCCATAATTTCAATTTTAGCCGATCGCACTCACTCACAATAAAAAATCAAATCTTACCAACTTCCGCCACCTGGGCAACATTAGCAGAAATTTCCTCATCCCCTGCATCAACCGCAACCGTTAACTTCAATCCCAAAGCCTTCAGCCAACTAGCCAAACCATAAATTGTCGCAATCCCTTCTCCCGACAACAAAACATCTAACTTTTCCAAATGCAATTTAGCATCATCAGCAGACATATTTGGTTCACCCAAAGCCTCAAATACATCTCTCAGCGCTTTTCGCATTATTCCTAATTACAAATCTCCTTCTTCTTCCTCAAAAATCTCTGTGATGTAAGCAACAGAAAAATTCGGATATTTGAGAGATTTGATTTTCAACGGATGGTAAGGGACACTTTTAGGCATTTTCTTGGCTCCTGTATTCTTCCCAATATTTCTTAGCAGTGCGAATATCTCGATCTTGAGTGCTTTTATCTCCACCGCACAGCAAAAGCACAATTATTGCTCCAACTTGTCCAAAATAAACCCGGTAGCCCTGCCAGGAAGAGCCTGGGAACGAGGGAATAGTCACAATTTGTTTTAGTCTCGATCGACTAATAAAGCTATAAAATATAAATTTGCATTGCATATCAACTAAATATAAAAAAAAACATAATTTATTAGTTTTAAAACAAATATCTTTGAGTAATTCTGGTGTGTGACACCGTAGGGCGGGGAATGTAGATTTTAAGTGTGTTAAAAATTGCAGAATGTGAGTTATGATTGAAAGTTGCTTTGCCGCGCGCGGCTTGGTTGCAGACCCAGCGTTTCTTTCGAGGAAAGCAGGATGCACCTCGCTTTGACTCATTATTTTTTATGGTTTCACTGATGCGAAGTAAAAATAAGCTTTTTTATTACGGAATTACTCTTTCTGCATTTGTTTGTTTATTTGTTTTTTTAGGTATGAGTGTCTTTTCTTTTCAGAGTTCGGCTCAAACCGAAAGCAAATTTCTCTCCGCGCGGGAAAGCGATCCGATCGCAATGGGCTGGATGCAAGGTTTCCCGCCGCCCAAAAATAAGCAGTTGAAATTCGCCGACGGCTCATTTTTCCAGTTTCCCGCCCTGCGCTGGAGCGTGGCGCACATGAACGAATTCATGCCCGCCGTCAACGTTTCACGGGGACTAGGCGCGCCCGATCCGCTGCCTTACCGTCTCGATCCACAAATTGACTCGATCGCATTCCGCCCCCTGAATGCTGCTAAAGACATGACATGGGAAGAATCGCTGTGGCAAAACTACACAGACGGCATTCTGGTTTTGCACCGGGGATCGATCGTGTATGAAAAATACTTTGGTGCGCTGGCGGCCGACAACAAACACGCCGCGATGTCGGTGACGAAATCTCTCACCGGCACTCTGGGCGCAATTTTAGTCGCCGAAGGCAAACTGGACGAAAACAAGCGGGTAGCCGAATACATCCCCGAACTCAAAGATTCCGCCTTTGGCGACGCTACCGTGCGCCAAGTGCTGGACATGACGACTGCGCTGCAATTCAGCGAAGAATACGCTAACCCCAAAGCCGAAATCTGGGAGTATTCCGGCGCCGGCAACCCCTTGCCCAAACCCAAAGATTACAGCGGGCCCGTGGGCTACTACGCCGCGCTAAAAACGGTGAAAAAGGCTGGCAACCACGGCGAAGCCTTCGGCTATAAAACCCCTAACGCTGACGTGGCGGGCTGGCTGGTAGCCCGCGCCAGCGGCAAATCTGTGGACGAATTTCTAGCCGATCGCGTGTGGAGCAAAATCGGCATGGAACAGGATGGCTACTATTCGGTGGACGAACTGGGTACTCCCTTCGCAGGCGGCGGCTACAACGCCGGTTTGCGCGACATGGCACGCTTTGGCGAGTTGATTCGCAACCAAGGCCGCTGGAAAGGTACGCAGGTTTTGCCCGCCCGCGCGATCGAAGATATCGCCGGCGGCGGCAGCAAAGCGGCTTTCGCCAAATCGGGCCATCCCGAATTACCAGGCTGGTCTTATCGGGATATGTGGTGGAATACCGGAAACGCCCACGGCGCTTTTGCGGCGCGTGGTGTGCACGGACAAACGATCTATATTGACCCCGCAGCCGAAATGGTCATCGTGCGTTTCGCCTCCCATCCCATCGCTGGAAACAGCGCTAACGATGCGACTTCATTACCAGCTTACGAAGCTGTCGCCCAGTATTTGATAAAAGGAAAATAAGTTTATGCAGCCTACAACTCTTTTCGATTTGAGGGGCAAAGTCGCCATCGTGACCGGCGGCGGTAACGGCATCGGTGCAGCCTGTTGCCGGATGCTGGCTGATTTCGGCGCCACCGTTGTTATTGCCGATTTGAAAGTAGCGGACGCCCAAAAGGTTGCCGATGAGATTGGTGCCAGCGGCGGCAAAGCTTTGGCTATGGAGTGCAACGTGCTCCGTGATGAAGATTTAATTAGTCTGGTGGAACGCACCATCGCTGAGTGTGGAGCAATTCACGTTCTGGTCAATAACGCTGGCGGCGGCGGCGCCGGCAAA
This sequence comes from Microcoleus sp. A6-C6, assembly GCF_036705955.1. Lineage (NCBI taxonomy): Bacteria > Bacillati > Cyanobacteriota > Cyanophyceae > Oscillatoriales > Microcoleaceae > Microcoleus > Microcoleus sp. A6-C6. The sequence continues at coordinate 48,537 of NZ_JAUBVR010000008.1, forward strand.
GAAAGTCCGTTCGAGATTTCGCAGCAGCAATTCGAGCGCCCCTTTCAAATCAATGTTTTCAGCGCGTGGCGACTGTCGCAACTCTGCGCGCCGCACATGAAGGCGGCGGGCTACGGTTCGATCGTCAATATGTCCTCGATGAGTTCCATCAACAAAAGCCCCGCCATCAGCGCCTACGCTGCTTCCAAGGCCGCCATCAATCACATGACGGCAAACCTGGCCTTCGACTACGGCCCGGAAATTCGGGTCAATGCCGTGGGGCCGGGAGCTGTCAGAACGGCGGCCTTGGCTTCGGTTCTGACTCCAGAGGTCGAAGAGCGAATGCTGGCCCATACTCCGCTCCAACGCTTGGGCGAGCCTGAAGACATCGCCGGAGCGGTTCTCTACTTTGCTGCTCCCGTATCTCAGTGGGTCAGCGGACAGGTGCTATTCGTCAATGGCGGTGGCGTGCAGACGCTGGATTAAGCCTGTCAAAGCCACACTCCTCGGACACTGCACGGCTGGGATTTTATTTCTAGGCAAATTCCTAAATGCTCGATCAAATGGGCGATCGCGAACAGTGGTGTTTATGGTAGCTAAGCTCGGTAATAATGCTGGCGTATGTAGCTCAGGCAAAATGTCAATTCGGCAGAGCCCGATCGCCCCTTGACTCCATGCGCTACAATTATTAAGAAATCTTTAGTTAAATCCGTTTAACGTCTCGGACGCATTATGAGTCTTCCCATTCGCAACGTCGCCATCATTGCTCACGTCGATCACGGCAAAACCACCCTTGTGGACGCTCTCCTCAGACAGTCCGGGGTCTTCCGCGAAGGGGAAGAAGTCCCAGATTGCGTCATGGACTCCAACGACATCGAGCGCGAACGTGGCATCACCATCCTTTCCAAAAACACCGCTGTCCGATACAAAGAAACCCTGATCAACATCGTCGATACCCCCGGACACGCGGACTTCGGCGGCGAAGTCGAGCGAGTGCTCGGCATGGTTGACGGTTGTTTGCTGATCGTAGACGCCAACGAAGGCCCGATGCCGCAAACCCGGTTCGTACTCAAAAAAGCCCTCGAAAAGGGACTGCGCCCGATCGTCTTTGTCAACAAGATCGATCGCGATCGAGCCGATCCCCACAAAGCAGTCGATAAAGTTTTGGATCTGTTCCTAGAACTCGGCGCTGACGACGATCAGTGCGACTTCCCCTATCTGTTCGGTTCCGGGCTCAACGGCACTGCCAAAAAAACATTGGAAGACGAAGCAGTGGACATGAAACCGCTGTTTGAAGAAATCCTAGACCACGTACCGCCCCCGATCGGCGACCCCAACAAGCCACTACAACTGCAAGTAACCACCTTAGATTACTCAGAATACGTCGGTCGCATCGTCATCGGCCGCATCCACAACGGCACGATTAGAATCGGTCAACAAGCAGTCTTAATCACCGAAAGCGGCGCCATTGTCAAATCAAAAATTACCAAATTGATGGGCTTTGAAGGCCTGAAGCGGATTGATATCCCAGAATCTTCTGCTGGTAATCTTGTCGCCGTTGCCGGTTTTGCTGATGCGTATATTGGCGAGACAATTACCTGTCCCAACGACCCACAAGCGCTACCTTTAATCAAGGTAGACGAACCGACTTTGCAGATGACTTTCTCGGTGAACGATTCGCCGTTCTGCGGTCAAGAAGGTAGTTTGGTCACATCGCGTCAAATTCGCGATCGACTAATGCGAGAACTCCAAACCAACGTCGCCCTGCGCGTCGAAGAAACCGAATCTCCCGACAAATTCCTCGTATCCGGCCGTGGCGAACTCCACCTCGGCATTTTGATCGAAAATATGCGTCGCGAAGGATACGAATTCCAAGTATCTCAACCGCAAGTAATCTTCCGCGAAGTCGGCGGTCGTCCCTGCGAACCCTTTGAATGTTTGGTATTAGACGTACCCGAAGAAGCAGTCGGCGGCTGCATCGAACGCCTCGGTCAGCGGAAAGCAGAAATGCAAGATATGCACGTCAGCAGCACCGGTCGCACCCAAATCGAATTTTCAGTCCCCGCTCGCGGTTTGATTGGATTCCGAGGCGAGTTTATGCGCTTGACTCGCGGCGCAGGAATTATGAACCACAGCTTCCTCGACTATCGCCCCCTCGGTGGAGAAATTATCGCCCGTCGCAACGGAGTATTAATTTCCTTTGAAGAAGGAACTGCAACTACTTATTCACTGAAAAATGCTGAAGACCGTGGCGTATTTTTCATTACCCCTGGAACCAAGGTTTACCGAGGGATGATTATCGGAGAAAACAACCGAGATGAAGACATGGAACTCAATATCTGCAAGTCGAAGCAGTTAACAAACCACCGCGCCTCTGGCGGTGAAGAATTGGCGCAATTGCAAGCACCAGTCGATATGAGTTTGGAGCGCGCTTTGGAATACATCGGTCAGGATGAATTGGTGGAAGTAACACCGAAATCAATTCGCTTGCGGAAGTTGTCCAAGAAGTTGGTCAAACGCTAAAAAAAAGATTTTTAGGGTGGGGTATAAATCCCCATCCTAAAAATCTCACCGTCAACTATCAACTGTCAACTATCAACTATTTTTAAGGTCTATACCAATAATTACGATTCAAGTTGATGACAATATTAAGACAGCATTTGAAGAAGCTAGTCTTAAGACTTAGCAAGAGTTAAGTTCGATTATTCAATTGTTTTTTATACAAAATTTACACAACAAAACTTTAACCCAGGTTAGGGCAGAAATTTCTGACAGGGCAACGCAGCGAGGCTTAACGCCAGAAATTTTACAAGAGCTTTTAGCAGATAATAATGATGGGTAGAAAACGCGATATTAAACAGATTGATGCGATCGCTAGGGAGTTTAAGATGGGAGGTGAATTAAGGATTGCTTTTGGTTTATTCATTGAGGAAGAAAAGAAAAATGGTTATGGTGGAACTTTAAACCGTAGAGGCGATTTTACTTAGGTCGAACTCCGCCAGAAAGCAAAAGAATTTTTAGAGGATATTTAAATGGCTATTCAAACATCTATTGCTAATCAGAAGCCAAATATCGAGCAAATTATTTCAGTCATTACTAAACCAATTATCGGAGAAATTTGTCATCAGGTTATATTTAGTTATGGGGATGAATTACGGCTAGATTTCGGTGAGATGTCTGCCTATACTCACCCAAAACTAGCACATCTATGCAAAGGTAGTTGGCAATTTGGCGCAAGGGCAACACCTTGGGTTTTCAAGCAAGGCGATCGAATCTTAACTTCTTCCTTGCCAGTAGATATAGATGCAGAAATAGATGAGGTAGAAATAGATGCTGTCAAAAAAGTTTTGCAGCAATTGGAAAATAAAGAATTGATTGATTTTGTGATTGATACTCATAATATTAGTATCACTCTAGTTTTTGAGGGTGATTACCAACTAATTTTACAGCCAGATTTCCAAGATGATTCTGGACTTCCCTATTGGGAATTGTTCATGCCAACAGAACAAGTTTTGACGGTTGGGCCTAGATTTTTTTGGGAATGTAAATCAATTCATGAACGTTATTGATCTTAAATTCAATATGCTTGTACTGTAGTTTAGCAAATTTAGGATCTCGATCGCGCGATCGACTAACAGCCACAATATGTTTTAATTTATATTTGAGCAAAATTAAAGCAAGCCCAGCCATGAGTCCTAAATCCATAGCCGTAATCAACTTCAAAGGCGGAGTCGGAAAGACCACCGTAACTTGGAGTCTGGGAAATATTATATCCCAAGGAACAGACTTAGAAGTCTTGATGTTAGACCTAGACCCGCAAATGTCCCTCACAGAAGCGATCGGGCTTAACGAAAATACAGGTCATTTAGAGGATAAATTTGGTAAGTGGTACGAAAAATCTCTGAAGCACAGACTCACAATTTACGACGCCCTCGAAGTCTTTAAAAAAGCCGGACAAAACTTTAAATTTCCCGTGGGTTTCGACACGATTTATCAGATTGACGAACAGTTGCATTTTATCCCTTCAGTTGAAGAATTGTATTGGTTAGATTTGGATGGATTTGAGGGGAAAAGTGTTAAAGACTTTATCCGCCAGTTCAGTGGCAAAATCGCCAACTCTCCCAATCTCCCCAAATACGACTTGATGCTTTTTGACTGTTCGCCTTCCTTCAGTCTCCTCACCTACAGCGTACTCTCTTGTTGCGACTTAATATTAATTCCCGTCAATCCAGATTATTTTGGTTCTAGGGGATTGAGTTTAGTTTTAAACTCGCTCCAGAAACGGATTGAGCCTTACCCGTTTCCCAAGATTGCCGTGTTTATGAATAAAGCTAAAATTTATGGAGGATTGCTGACAAATGAAGTTCAGTTTTATATGAGAGAAGTCAAGAGACTTTGCGCTGAAATCTCAAAAGACAATAACATAGAAGTGAGATTTTTAGAATCGACGATTCGGGAAAGTGTTGGGTTGAAGCGGGCGATTAATGAGGGAGAACTGCCACGAGAATTAGTTAGAGAGTTTGAGCAACTGTGGCGCGAGTGTGAGGAGTATCTGAAATGATTAAAAAAGATATTTTGCCTGCTGGCGATTCAGAAAGTGGGGGGTTAGTTGATGAAATTGGCGAACTTAAGGAAATCTTGCGCGAGGTTTCTAAAAAATTAACCAGGATTGAGGCTCAAGTTAAGCGGGGAGTGCTTTCTGCTGGGTCTAAAAATTCGCAATTATCTACGGTTGCTGATGTGAATAAGCCTGCTAATTTATCGGCAGAAAATGTTTTAGAAGTTTATGAAGAACTGCGTTTGCAAGCTAAGAAGGGTCATGAACTAGAGGTGAGGCAAAAATTGTCGGCTATGAGTGCAACTGACTTGAATTTGATGTGTTGCGAGTTAGGGATGCCTCCGAGCAGCAAGAATCCGTCCCGCAAAAAAATGTTTGAGCTAATTATTGGTAGAATTAAGCAGAGTTTGATGCTGTCGCGACATATCGATCGACAAACGCTTTAAAAATTAGTATCTGAATCGAAAAAATGGGTTTTAATTTGCATTTCTAGCTGGGATCTGGAATCGCATACACAATAAAAACGGCTCGTAGTGCGTCTTGGTGTCCGCTTTTATGCTGCGGGCTACAGCCCGCACTACCAACCTGGCTTAATTATTGTATTTGTTCGACTGGAGATGATATTAGAGCGTTTTCGATAGAACTTTACTCAAATTGGAGCAGATGCAATAATCTTTTTCTCCTTAAATTGCTGGTGAACTTCCAATTCATGTCCCTCAAGTTCTAAGTGTTTTTCATCCTGCACCTGTTTGTCAATTTTGGGCAACTTTAAAATCGCCCCAGCCAAAACCCAGTAATACACCGATACTGGATCTACATCCAGCGGATAGTATTGAGGATTGATCGTAATAAATCCCACAAACACCCAAAAACTAGCTCCGTAACTCCGCAAATTTTTGTCCTTCACAGTGCGGTAAGCTCGAAAAGTTAGAAAAGCTAAGTGTAAAAGCATGATTTGAAAAGCAATCATTCCCGGATAACCGAGTTCGTAGATCAACTTAGGATGGAAAGTTTCAATTAGCTGCGTGAAACCAAAGATTCGCGTGGAATTAGTCGCTCGTCCCACACCTCTACCGAGAGGTCTGTCAATGATAAAATTGTTGCTCTGCTCCAACTGATTTAAGAAAAACTGCTGGGGTGGTGCAGCATTCCAGCGGTTAACAAAACTCTCCCACCGCTGCTCGATAATTCCTGGGTTAATTGCTGCACCGACAAACAGCAGAATTGCCAGTCCTGCACCGATGGGAATAAATCGTTTGAAATTAACTAATTGACCTGTGAGAATTAGCAGGATGCCAGTGGCAACTGGAACTAAAACTAAAGCAGCTCTTTGACCGGAAATAACTGCATTGGCAAATACTAATGCCATGCCAAATAAACCAATAACTCGCCACCAGAATGAAGGGTCACAAAATGCAGAGGCAAAGGTCAAAAAAGCATTAGCAATTAAAAACCACGCCCACTGCCAAGGCGCCACAAATGTTCCTGGCAAGCGGATAAATTTGACTTCTGGACTGAATACCAGAGAACCGCCGACAAAACATCTAGCTTGCAGCGTTGCTTTATATAATTCTTCTCCGCTCATGCCTCGGGTTCCCGCGCATTTTCCACTTTGCAACAACAGGTACTGAATCAAACCAAGAACGCAGCAAACGATCGCCAAAACTACGTGCATTCGACCAAAAAACACCAAATCCTTCTTAGTGCGGATTAGATAATAGGTACAAGCAATCAGCGGTATGTAACCTATCAATACTTTTAAGCCGAGAATTCCTTGCAGAATGGGTTTGTCGCCTTTCATAGGGTGGAGCTGCATCTCCCCGTTGACAAAAATTAAAGTCAGCATTGCCATCATCAACAGGATGCTGAAGGTAGAAAGCATTTGTTTGGGAATGAACAGGGGCAACTGTTTCTTTTTGCAGCTTTGAATTAGGGCGATGAGAGCTGGTATGTAGAAAGCATCTTTGGCTACTTGAAATGCAGCATTCCCGCCGCCAATTGCGTAAGTAATTGTACCGCTGAAAGGCAGGTAAATTAGAAAAGCCCACAAAGCTTGACGGGGGTATTTGTAGGAAAGCAGCAAAATGGCTACGGCTGCGCCTCCAGCAATAGCAATCTTAGGGCGGGTAACGAACAATAGGGGGATGCTGACAATAGCACTGATTAAGCAGCTTATGACGATCGCCTGCGCTAATTCATTGCGCTTTTGTGAAGTTTTACGTTTTTGTGCGGTTACTTCTTTTTTGCTGAGCGATGTTGTTTTTTCGCTGAGCTTTTGTTGGGATTTCTTGGATTTGCGCTTGTTTTTCAACATAACTTCTAGAAGGCACTTATGTAGAAGGCTGAAGGCACTTTTGTGTACCAGACTATCTGATGTAGGAGGTAGAATGTAGAATGAATAGAAGAAAAAATATTGCGGTAGATGTGGTTACTTATTCTTCAAGTCCAGAACTCGAAAAAATCTGGGTCAAGATTGTGGGTGCGAGGCGGGCATAACTTATACTCGCGACCTTGTAGAATATAACTGCTGCATCTATAATGTACAAATCTCGAAAAAATAATTTTAATCGATCGCTGAAAGTGAATATGAAGTTAACAAAATTGGTATCGATCGGCATTGCCCTAGTTGTAGGAGCAAGCGCGAGCATATTATCTAGCAGCAGCAGTAGAGCATTCGGGGCAGAAAAAGTTGTCCTGACATTTGGCCCGATCGCACAAACCATCAATATCAGCGACTTAGAAGACTTTGCAAAAAACGGCACGACGACACCAACCATCAAACAAATTATCGGGTTCTCCAAAATGGACCCACAAGTGCTGCAGGGATTGATGAGTCTAGAAATCGGTTTAAAGCCAGCTATTCTGGCCCGGGTAATTTACAGCACCCCAGGCGAAAAAATTACAGACGAAATCGGTCAAGCAATTCGGACTCACCGCCGCACAGAAAGCGGCAAAGCCCTGCGGGCTGCGGTGATTCTGGCATCCGGCGACGACGGTAAACTGTCGCTGCTAGAAATCCTGAAAAAGTATCCTCTGCCGGAGGTTTACGTAGATGTTGCCAGCATTGCCGCCACGGTTGGAAAAATTCAGGGTTTAGCCGGCAATCTGAGCAGCCTGCTTCAAGATTCGATGCGCGAGACAACGAGGACAACTGAAACTAATCGCACCGAAAGTCCGATCGCACCTCGCCGCAGCGTTGCGCCAACAACCCCCCCTCCAGCGCGTCGCCCCGCACCCGCACCCCTACCAGCACCAGCACCGCAGCCTGCGAACCCTGTCAGAGGACTCTGGTAAGGAGATTATATTAAACTAACCGTCTCCCTAACAGCTTCTCGCAGCCTCTCCACATCGCGCATCGGCGGTGCACCAAAGAGCCGCTTGTACTCCCGGTTGAAGTGGGAGGCATCGTCATAACCCACACGGTAGGCAGCACTGCTAGCGTCGAGGTTTTCCCCCAGCATCAGACGGCGAGCCTCCTGGAGCCGCAGTTGCTTCTGGAACTGCAAGGGACTCATTGCAGTGACAGACTTGAAGTGATGGTGAAAGCCCGAGACACTCATTCCAAGCTCTCGTGCGATGCTTTCAATCCGAAGCGGCTCCTTAAAATCTTTACGAAGTCGATCGACTGCAAGAGCGATGTGATGGGTTGAGCCTCCCAGAACTGCAATCTGACGAAGCCGACCACCTTGCTCTCCCATCAGCAGTCGATAAATGATTTCCCGCTTAATCAATGGTGCGAGAACATGAGCTTCAGCAGGGGAATCGAGAAGCCTGACGAGCCGCACTACAGAGTCCAACAGATTTGAATCCAACGGACTGACATCGATCGCTTTTACATTGGCACCTCTTTGTGCTGAGGGATGCCCTGCCTCGACCATGACTGAACCGACAAAGGTGGGGTCGAGATCGAGGCGAAGGCTAAGGTACGGTTGCGCCTTGGACGCTTCAAGAATTTGACTCACAATCGGCAGTTCAACAGTCGCCAGCAGATAGTGCATCGGGTCGTACTGATAGCGATCGTTACCCAGAAGCACTTCTTTGCTGCCCTGAGCGATCGCACAAAAGGCAGGGATAGAGACACTATAAATGCACTCCGAAGGCGAAGAGGAGCGATTGAAGTGCAATCCTTTCAGCGGCTCAATCGTCCCATCCTGACGAATTGCTTGTGCAATCCGCTCAGTCAGTTCGTCTCTATTGGCTTGCGCTCTCTCTGCCTCACGCTTTGCCTGCGGGTCGCTGATTAAATCCCGATCGGACGTTTCAAGTGTTTTAGCAGGGTTCATTTCTAAGTTTGCAGGATTGTACAACAATCTTAGACGATCGTTCTATGGCTTGCCCCTGAGAGTTCCTAGAATGAAGCTAAAGCAATAAAAAACGATTCCGGCTTCTTGCAAGCGTCTGGACTTTTATACAAGAGAAAACTCAGTCTTGATTGGGCCAGAGATTCGCCTACTGACAACCAAAAGGACATCAAGGCTAACCCTGCTGCTTAAAAAATCCATCCCTACCGATAGAGCAGGTGTTAAGTGCTCAATCTCTAAGATTGGGCTGCAACCAAAATGGCATCAATTGAAGGAATTAACCAAATGAACATCCAAAGAAGTGGCTCACAGCCTTCTGCCAAAGGGCCGGCCGATTATTTTACCGGCACTGTCCGCATTGACCCCCTATTCGAGGCACACGATCCGGCACGCACGTCTGGCGCCAGTGTCACCTTCGAGCCCGGCGCTCGAACAGCATGGCACACCCACCCGTTGGGCCAGACGCTAATTGTGACGGCTGGCTGCGGTTTCGTACAGCTCTGGGGTGAGCCAATTCAGGACATCAGACCCGGTGATGTTGTCCAGATTTTGCCCGGTGAGAAGCATTGGCACGGTGCCACAGCAACCACAGCTATGACGCACATCGCCATTCAGGAATGGCTCGACGGCAAGCCCGTGGACTGGATGGAACAGGTCAGCGACGAGCAGTATCAAGGAAAATCTTGAGGCTTTTGAGATGGTTTCCCATCAAGGGGAAAAACTGTCAGAAGAGAATGCTGATTTTGGTCTTCGCCGTAGCGATGTCCCTGAGTTACTCAGCCTGTCGTGCCGACAACAGTGTGCCGAGTCGTGCCTCGTCGAAGATGCAGACTGAAATATCAATCTAGCAGACAGTATGAAGCTAAACATCAAGGTCAAAGACAAAGTTGTTACAGCCACTTTGATCGACAGCAAAACCACTCGGGATTTTATTTCCCTGCTGCCATTAACGCTGACGTTAGAAGATTACGCGAGAACCGAAAAAATCAGTGATCTGCCAAAAAGATTATCTACAGAAGATGCACCCCCAGGCAGCGATCCTGCTGTTGGAGATATTGCTTATTACGCTCCCTGGGGGAATTTGGCGATGTTTTATAGAGATTCTGGATACGCAAACGGACTCGTTATCCTCGGAAAAATAGATGGTGGCATCGAGGCATTTAATGTGCCTAGCTCTGTAGAAGTGACAATCGAGCTTGTTCAATCGCAATAAATAGGGCGATCGGCCGATCGCCCTATTTATTGCGATGGGTCATGAAACTCAGAACAGAATTGAAGGAGAAAAATAATGACGACGAACGAGAAGGGAAACTACACAGGAAAAGTTGCGTTTGTGACCGGAGCAGCCAACGGCATCGGTCGAGCTACGGCGCTGGCGTTTGCCCGTGAGGGCGCTCATGTAGTGGTCGCTGACATTGCAGAACAAGGCAATCAAGAAACGGCCCACATGATTGAGGAACTCGGCGGGCAGGCGATCGCCGTCAGGTGCGACGTGACGAAGGCCGAGGACGTGAAGGCGGCCCTAGCCAAGACCGTTGAGGCTTTTGGGCGACTGGACTTCGCCTTCAATAACGCAGGCATCGAGCCGAGGAAGCCAGCTCCGACTGCGGAGTATGAGGAGGAGGAGTGGAACCGGATCGTAGACACCAACCTCCGTGGTGTTTTCCTGTGCATGAAGCATGAGATCCCGCTGATCCTCAAGCAGGGAGGCGGCGCGATCGTCAACACCTCATCAGGCGCAGGAATCATCGGCATCAAGAATAGCCCCGCGTACACCGCCGCGAAGCACGGCGTGATCGGACTGACCAAGGCGGCGGCCCTCGACTACGCCGCGCAGAACATCCGCGTCAACGCCGTCTGTCCTGGCTACATCGACACCCCGATGATGGGTCGCTTCACCGGCGGCACGGACGAGGGGCGCGCAAAGGTGATTGCGGAGGAGCCGATCGGACGGATGGGCAAGCCGGAGGAGATCGCCGCGGCCGTTCTCTGGCTGTGCTCGGACGGAGCTGCCTTCGTCATTGGGCACGCTATGGTCATCGACGGCGGCCAAACGGTGCAGTGATGTTCGGGGCGATCGTCTATGAGCCAGCCGGAGGAGGTGGACCTGAACGAGATTCTGTTCCGACCCACGCGCTAAGTGCTGTAAAATCCCCCGGCCTTACAGTTCCACAAGTAAACCAATAGGAGCATCAATTCATGTACAACACAAAAGCTTATTCCGCAGCCAGTGCAACATCACCGCTGTCCTCTACCAACATCGAGCGGCGCGATCCAACCGAACACGACGTGCAGATTGAAATCCTCTTCTGCGGCGTCTGCCACTCCGACATCCATTCCGTCCGCAACGAGTGGAGCAGCATCGCGCCTACTGTCTATCCGATCGTCCCCGGTCACGAGATGGTCGGTCGCGTCACCAAAGTCGGCTCGGCAGTTAGCAAGTATAAACCCGGCGATCTCGCAGCGGTTGGCTGTATGGTCGATTCGGATGGAACCTGCCCCCAGTGTAAAGCTGGCTTTGAGCAGTTCTGCCCTTCCCTGACCCTCACCTACAACTCCCCGGACAAGCACAAGACCGCTCCTGTCACCTACGGCGGCTATTCCAACAGCATCGTCGTCGATGAAAGCTTCGTTCTGCGCGTCCCCGACCACCTCGATCTCGCCGGAGTTGCACCGCTTCTCTGCGCCGGGATTACAACCTATTCTCCCCTGCGTCACTGGGGTGTTACCGAGGGCAAGAAGGTGGGCGTGGTCGGTCTTGGCGGACTGGGGCACATGGGTGTGAAGTTTGCTCATGCGTTCGGAGCCCATGTCGTCGTCTTCACTACTTCGCCCAACAAGAAGGAAGACGCACTCCGCCTCGGTGCCGATGAAGTCGTCGTCTCCCGCAACACCGACGAAATGCAGAAGCACGCTGGCAGCTTCGATTTCATCCTCGATACCGTATCCGCCAACCACGATATCAACGCCTATCTCAACCTGCTCACCCGCGACGGCAACATCACCCTTGTCGGCGCACCTGAGAACCCCCTAGATGTCTCGGCATTCAGCCTCATTATGGGCCGCCGCAGTCTCTCCGGCTCTAACATCGGCGGCATCGCGGAAACCCAGGAGATGCTCGACTTTTGTGGCAAGCACAACATCACTGCGGATGTCGAAGTCATCCCCATCCAGAAGGTCAACGAAGCCTACGAGCGACTGCTCAAGTCCGATGTGAAGTACCGCTTCTGTATCGATATGGCATCCCTTAAATCTGAATAACTGCGGTGAAACCTCGGCTGATTGGCAAGTCTGTTAGGCGGAACTCAGTAGTGACTCAACAAAAAGAGGAATTAAGATGATTAAAGACAAAGTTGTGATTATTACCGGCGCATCATCAGGGATTGGTGAAGCAAGTGCGAAATTGCTTGCAAGCAGAGGCGCTAAAGTCGTACTAGGCGCGCGACGCGAGGACAAACTAAGACAACTGGTTGATGAAATTCGGAAAGCTGGCGGACAAGCAGTCTATCAAGTGATGGATGTAGTTAACCCATCTGATAACGCTGCGATCGTCAACCTTGCCAAGGAAACATTTGGAAGCCTCGATGTTATTTTCTTGAACGCTGGCATCATGCCAACTTCTCCACTTTCTGCATTGAAAACTGATGAATGGAATCAAACGGTTGATATCAATATCAAGGGTGTACTCAATGGTATCGCTGCTGTGTTGCCAACATTTGTTAGCCAAAAGTCTGGGCATATTATCGCAACTTCATCGGTTGCTGGATTAAAAGCCTATCCAGGTGGTGCGATCTATGGTGGAACGAAATGGTTTGTACGCGATTTCATGGAAGTTCTACGCATGGAGTCTGCTCAAGAGGGGACTAACATTCGGACTGCGACAATTTACCCTGCTGCAATTAATACTGAGTTGTTAGATCAGATTACCGACCAAGATGCGGCTGAAAAAATGACAGCTTTGTATAAGAAATATGGCATCTCACCAGATCGAGTAGCCAATGTTGTGGCGTTTGCGATTGACCAGCCAGAAGACACAAATGTGAACGAATTTACGATTGGCCCAACCGCGCAGCCTTGGTAAGGATTGTGTTGGCAGTTAGATTGAGTGCGATCGCATCTCGAAGGAGTAATTATGCAGAAGCGCAAACTTGACAACAGTAACCAGTGTTCGCAGAGGAGGTAAGTGTGGATACCACCCGCTTGGAGGCATTTAGCGACGGCGTATTCGCGATCGCCATCACCCTCCTGGTCCTCGAAATCAAAGTGCCGCCACCCAATACGGCACTTGGAGCAGAACTTCTCCAACTCTGGCCATCCTATCTCGCCTACGTGGTCAGCTTTCTGGTGATCGGCGCAATCTGGATCAACCACCACGCTATGTTCCAACACATCGTCCGCGTGGATGGGACGCTGTTGCTGCTGAACGTCCTCCATCTGATGCTGATCGCATTTCTGCCGTTTCCAACCGCGGTACTCGCCGAAGCATTTCACCGGGCAACGGACGAGCCAATTGCCGCTGCGTTCTACAGTGGGATCTTGACCGTCATTGGTATCTTCGTCACCGCTATGTGGCGGTACGCGGCTCACGGGCATAGGCTGCTCGACCCCCGTCTCACGGCGAAAAAGGCACGGCAGATCGGACGGCAGTTCCTGATCGGGCCGATCGTTTACGCGATCGCCACTGTAGTTGCGCTGGTCGCGCCCTGGCTGGCGGTGCTGCTCTTCATCTTTCTCAACCTCTTCTATCTCTGGCCTCGCTGGGGTCACAGGAGTACCCTATCCCACACCGGCGACTCCGCTATGAACAGCGATCGCAGCGAAGACGAGTGACAACGGCGGGAGCGATCGATGGCGAAAAATATCAGTTCCATATCATTCCAGATCAAGAAGCAAAACAATGCAAACGCGCAAACTTGGAAACAGCAACTTAGAAGTTTCGGCGATCGGGCTTGGCTGCATGGGAATGAGCTTTTCTGATGGCCCGCCCAAAGACACGCAGGAGATGACCGCTCTTCTGGGAGCCGTCGTCGATCGCGATCGGCATTCATCAGAAAATTGGGTAGAAACCCCGTCCTTTTAGGATGGCTTTATATTACAATATAATTGGTCAACGACCCACCCGAGACGATGGACCAAACAGCCTATACGAGCGAAGTTCAGCCTTGTGCTGACGGCGAAGCAAAATCGGTAGACCGGGAAAAGAGGATAGGGCAATGGTAAACATCCCTAGAATCAAAACGTAGAAGAATTCCGTTTGGTATTCGACACGTAAAAACCGCAGGGCTTGCGGGGTTAGTCTGTGGAGCGAACATAAGACCAAATCTCTTTGAGGGTGGAGGCAGTTGCGAAGAAGCAGAAATTCAAATCGTGAGGTTTGGGAATCCCCGTGCGTTCACGCCGGGGAGGATGTCAACAATGTGTCCTAGGGAATGGTTGAGCCAGTAGTTGAGGCCTCCGGCAGACAATTTTGGGGAGCATCTCAGTTTTGCATTTACACGGAGCAAGCGATCGTCCCGCTCGCACTCCTAAAAATGCTTTTTAGAAAAACGAGATGCTTCCCAATTTTGATACAAAACCCACCCCCGCCCTAGGCCTAGGCCTACTTTTATGGCATTCTTCCTTATTCCTGAAATCCGTGAAATCCGTGACATCCGTGACATCCGTGGAGCGAATCCGTTGCCGAACTTCCTTATTCCTTCGCCTGTAACTTCCGAAGCAATCATTTTTTCTTAAGCAATTTTTTGAGCAACTTAGGAACCTCCGAAGGCCGAGCCGCCACGGGTATATCCGCCTCTTCAAAGGCAGCCATTTTGTTTTGGGCCTTCACACCAAAGGCTTTCTGGGCAGCAGCCCGAGAACTGATCAGGATGCCTGCGTGGCCCAAAGACGGGCCTTTGGGAGCATAACGGCCCGCTAGATAAGCAACCACAGGTTTGTCGATCGCCGAAGCGATGTAAGAAGCAGCAGCTTGTTCACTCCAACCCCCAACTTCCCCGATCAAAACCATCGCCTCCGTACTGTCATCTTCGTCCAAAAGTTGCAGCCACTGCATAAAAGAAGAACCAACAATCGCGTCGCAGCCAATACAAACCGCCATCGACTGTCCCAAACCCGCCTCAGTCAGTTCTAGGGCAACTTCGTAAGTCAAAGTGCTGCTGCGGCTGATTACGCCGATCGAGCCGGGAGTGTAAAATTCCTTGGGGTGAGTTCCCAGCAGCAGTTGATCGGGGACAATAATCCCCGGACTGTTGGGCCCGATCACCAAAGTTTCCGTGGCCTCTGCCTTTCTGACTAAGCGCACCAGATCCAGAGGAGGCACTCCCTCCGTGACGATCGCGATTTGCCGAATTCCCGCCGCGATCGCTTCTAGAGCCGCATCCAGCACCCAGTAAGCGTCTACCAAAATTACCGTAGTATCAATATGACCTACTGCCGCCACGGCTTCTTCTACCAAATCAAAAATCGGAATTCCCTCCAAATCCAGCCCTCCCCGACCGGGACTGACACCGGCGACTACATTAGTGCCGTATGCTTTCATCATCAGGGCGGCGCGGGTTGAGGCGGGAGATTCTGTAATGCCCTGTACTAGGACTTTGCTTTCAGGAGTTAAATTCATGTTTTCCTAGTTAACACTCGATCTTTAAAAAGTAGAAGGCTTTGATTTGTCCAGAGTTCTCGTTTTGCCGATCGACTCTCGCTACTTGGCAGATGATACAGCTTGAGCCACAGCTTCATCTAAAGTTCTAGCTAGCTGCACCGGCAACTGTCCCAAACGCTTTTTCACTGCATCAGCATCGATCGCTACCAGGCGAAGCACAACTTGAATGTGCCGGTTGGCGCGAGCTTTCCGTTCCAAATAGCCCACTACGGCCGCGATGATTTCCTCGCTCTTGGAAGCGCTGCCCAAAATATTTACAAGTATCACCTTAACGCTTTTATCCTGAGCGACTAACTCCAGACCCAAATCCGTGCGATCGC
Source organism: Microcoleus sp. A6-C6 (assembly GCF_036705955.1). Classification (NCBI taxonomy): domain Bacteria; kingdom Bacillati; phylum Cyanobacteriota; class Cyanophyceae; order Oscillatoriales; family Microcoleaceae; genus Microcoleus; species Microcoleus sp. A6-C6. The sequence goes on from NZ_JAUBVR010000008.1 coordinate 64,353, forward strand.
GCAAAGCATTTACTGCATCGTAGCGGTCTAGGGAACCCATATTCAGAAAATTAGCTGGTTTTCCTCCTTGGTGGGCTACAGCATCCAGAGTTGCCATTGTCAAGCCGACTCCGTTGCACAAAATCCCGATATTCCCATCTAGTTCGATTAATTGCAGGGATTCGGAATTCGAGATTGGGGATTGAGATTTGGAGTCAAACTGCGACGGCGACTGCTGCGCCTTTGAGTTAGAATTCCGGCGATCATCGCCCACATAGGGATTTCTCCTGTCCCCTACCAACCCGCTGCTTTGGCTTTCACCCGAAAGTGCGGCCAAGTCTGGATGCCGTCCCAAGGCATCGTCGTTGGCGCTGACTTTACCATCTAAAGCCATTAACTCTCCCGTTGGACTGATGCCGAGAGGATTGATTTCTACTAAATCTAAATCTTTTTCGACAAACAACCGGTACATTTTCTCGACAATGGTACTCACCGATTGAATCAAATCTCCCTGCAATCCCATTTTCAGCATCAGACGCCTCGCGTAGAATGGCGAAAATTCCTGGTCTACGGCAACTTGCTGCATTTGGTCGATCGACCGTTCGACATCCATACCTCCTTGTCTCGAACCCAGAAGTACCGGGCGGCGGGCTATGGGGTCTAGGAGTACAGCCAAGTACAATTCTTGGTCAGCGTTGTACTTGGCTTCTGCTAACAGGACTTGCGGATATTCATTCTCGATCGGCAAATTAAAAATTGTTTGAGCCGCAGCAACTGCATCGATCGTATTTTCCACAAATTTAATGCCACCCGCCCGGCCTCGTCCCCCAGCCCGCACTTGCGACTTAAGTACAACTGGGTAGGGAATTTTCAGCCCTTTGAGGTCGGCGGGTTTGTCAATCCGTTGCGACGGCAAAATCGGAATTGCCATCTGGCGAAATAAAGATTTAGCTTGGTACTCTAACAAATCCATTTTTAATAACGAGTGATGGGTATTTTGCAACAAGCAATTCGTCGTTCTTGGTAATTCATAATTAATAGATACCAATTAGCTTTTTGTCAAGTTAAAATTTAAAAGTTATGGCTTTGATCTTTTAATTTTAATCTTAAATTTTTATGTTGCCGATTACTTATTCGGTATTGCTAGCAGATCACCTATTGATTAAGCTGTTTTGTAGTTTTTGTTTTGCGATCGACTAATTGCAAAATTTTACTGTTGACTCGCGCGGGGACAGGGTAGGGAGATGGTTGGTAGTTGTTTTATAGCCTTTCTCAGAAAGATCAGGTACGCGAACGGCATTGGGCATTGGGCATTGGGCATTGGGCGAAGCGAAGCGGAGGGATTGGGCATTGGGCATTGGGCTATCCTCACTTTTTTGAGAACCGCTATATCTTCGTACTTTGGGCAATACTGATCCGAGATATTTCTGCCAGCTAATTATCAATTGATGCTAAGTAAATCCACCTAATTAAACGTCAAATACGGCTCGCGCTCAAGCTTGCCGTGTATGTCTTCTTCCTTCTTCCTTCTTCCTTCTTCCTTCTAATTAGCAGTGCCTTGATGGACGGTTTTAACCCATTTCAGTCGCTTGGGACGCACCGAAATCCGAGCCGTCACAATCCCTACCAGCAGCCAGTGCAACATATACACAGTACCCCGCAGCGTTTGCAGCAAGGTGACAAAAACTCTTTTAATGTCAAATTTCGTCTCTTTGCGAGTGCGACGCAAACCGACAAACATTCCGACCAGCGACAAGGTAAGAGTCATCACAGTTATCGGACTGGCTAGAGGCATCCGGCGCAGCGCAATTGACATCAAAAAGTCAGGCAGCGCTACTGTGGGCAAGAAATATTGAGATACCCAAAATCCAAATAAATCCCAAGTTTTCCCCGTTCCCATCCGGTTGCGAAAAATTAGCCGCCAATAGTCAAGATAACGCTGATAGCCGCCTTCTGCCCACCGATTGCGCTGGTGCCACAGGGCGCGAGCATTGGTGACTCCTTCTTCTGACACGGCTGGGGAAGCCAAAAATTCAATGTCCCACTGGTCTAGGTGCAGCCTCACGGTCAAATCTAGGTCGTCGGTAATCGTTTCCTCGTTCCAGCCGCCGCAGCGTTCTAAGGCTGTACGGCGCATGAATTGGCCGTTACCGCGCAATTCTCCTATGCCGCCGATCGCAATCCGTTGCTGCTGGAAAAAACTATCGAGAGCCATTTCTGCTTCTTGGCCGCGAGTCCACACATTTACCGCAGCATTGGCGATGGCTTTTCTGACTTGCACCGCGCCTACCTGTTCTGCATTGAACATCGGCAGCACCCGGCGCAGCAAATCCGGTGTTACCGTGGCGTCGGCGTCAAATATGCCCACAAATTCACCGCGAGTCAGCGGCAAAACTTGATTCAGGGCTCCTGACTTACCGCCGCTGGCATTTGCTCCTCTGCTAAATACTTTGAGCTGCGGGTACTGTTTGGTTAGCTGTTCCAAAACCAGCGCTGTGCTGTCGCTGCTGTGATCGTCGATCGCCCAAACTTCGTAACGGTCGATCGGGTAATCTACATTGCAGATTGATTGTACGAATCGGGCAATCACCGCTTCCTCATTTTTCGCCGCCACCAGCAGCGACACAAATGGCCAATCCTCTCGACTTTCATCGGCAAGAGGAGGCAGTGCGGGCTTGGGCTGGGCAAACAAAACTCGCAATGCTTGCATCCACAGCAGTCCCGTCAACCCCCACACTACCCACGCACCCCAAGAAATCAAGTGTAGGGCGATCGTCCCTCCCCAAATCGCAGTCAGCACCGCGGCAGCTTTTCCCCGCCGTCCCCGGTACAGATTCTGAGGAAAAGATGGAGATCCCGGCACAGACACCGCAACTGGGAGCTCTGATGAAGTTTCTGCGTCAAACACCCTGTCGCCCATGTCTGGTAGGGCAAATATTTTGCTTACCTTCGAGTTCGAGGTCAAACTCTTGAGCTCTTCTTTCGCTAAATCAGGGATGTCCAAGTTAAGCTCGCTGCGATCGTCGTTTTCCGGCCAAGAACTCTCCTGCATAGGTTATTTGATTCAACCACCAATAGTTTTTGATTTTAGAGTTGACATACTCACCGTCCGTCAAAGCCACGGTGATTCTTGACGCTTCACAGCAACTTGCTACCGAAATAGTCTGACAGTCGCTCATCGTCCGTTTAGAGTCTCCCAATGACCTATGGCGACTTTTTCCTTTTGCACAAGCAAAATACTTGTTTGCCTCCAGGGTCGGATTTCACCGTTGCCCGATCGGCTTCCCCTATTTCTGATCGCAACTCTGACAGGACTTTCAACCTTGTTATTTGTTTTGAAGTATCTTAAATCCGGGTGGGTCAGTGACCATCGATATCTTAACGCAAAGCCGTCAAGCTTATGACGGGGTTTTAGACCCATTTCTCTGATAAGTATCCACTGTACCAGTTTCTGGGCTTTTGTCGAAAGCTGACCGGAGCAGGTTTGTGCGGACTCGCCCAAGAGTACGGCACTGCTAAACTGGAATTGCATAGAGTATTGGGGTTGACCCATCCAAAACGGATACCAGCCAACGGCTTAAGGCATTCGCCACCCCAAATTTTAGACTCCCGTTCAAACTCGCCTCTTCAGCAGATTCATCTGGCCTTGTAAATCTAAAATCCAAAATCCAAAATCCAAAATATACAGAGTCTTGCTTGCGATCGACTAGGAATATCTGCTAGTTTTTTCAGATGATCTCAACCCACTGTCAGGATGCGGAAATATGTCTCTTCCTCAACTGAAACCAGCCGACGACAAAGAAGTGAAAGTCTACGCGCCTTTCTATCAAGAGCCCAAGCGCAAGTTTTTGCCGCACGCTATTGGCCTCTACAAGCTCAAAAGCTTGGAGGGGGCAAGAAAAATTGACGGCGGCGAAGATGTACCCTTTGTCGCTAGTTGGAATATCTCGTCGCTGCCGATGGATTTGACCCGCTGTCGGGTGTTGTTTGACGGCAATGCTGAACTCAGCTACGAAGTGACTCTGCAAAGCTCGGAGTTTGTCAGTTGCTTAATTGAGGTACTTTTGACTTTTCAGCGGACTCGTACCGTCGATTTTTCTAAAACGTTTTACCGGAAGCTCATGCGCATGGATGAGTGATTTTCACCGCACCCGCGCTTTCCAAAGTTTGTAATTAATTGCTACATAAAATGCGCACTAATAATGTAATCCCATCGGGACGGCGAGATTATATTATTGGTGCGCTATTTCTATTTTAGGATTTACGCGCGCTGACTGATGAAACCTGGTTTCTACGAGATTTAGCGTTTAGTAATGAGAAATATACGAATAAGCCTGGTCTTTTGCCTCCCATGCGTAAGCCTTGTATTTCAAAAGCCGGAAGACTAACTGAGTTATTTTATTGTTATCAAGCATCCCTTGGGCGATGCTTTAAAGTGCGATCGCACCTTCGCATTTCGTTCAATTTTAAATAGTTATTGAAAACCGATGCTCAAAAAAAATATGAAAAAAAAATGTAAAAAAAAAGCGAACAAAAGAGTGGCGAACAAGTGAATAAAAGTTTCCACAAAAAAATCAATCTACGCAAACGCGACAAAATCGAGTATAATCGGATAGCGAAATTGACTCGCCGTGCTGAAATACTGTTGAATAAACTAAATTTATTTAAATAGACAGGTGCAAATTGAGGAGAGAAGGCGTACCAAAATTGACTAAATATTTGCTGATCGGTTCGACAAAAGCTTACAGCGGCAAGTCTGCGATCGCCCTGGGGATGGCCCTCGCACTTCGGGAACAAGGACTGGCGATCGCCTACGGCAAACCTCTGGGAACCTGTTTCAGCTCGGAGGGAGCTGGAGCCGAGGAGGAAGACGTGCGGTTTGCGGTAGAGACGCTGAAGCTCTCAGAAAGTCAGATACCGTCAACTCTGCTGTCTTTGGACGAAGAGACGGTTCACAAGCGTTTGCGCGGAGAAGACAAGATAGATTACCGCCAGTCTCTGGCGCAATATTTGCAAGATCCCAGCGGAGACTTGGTGCTGTTGGAAGGCCCGGCTAATTTGGAGGAAGGCAGTCTGTTTGACTTGTCTTTGGCTCAAATTGCTGAGGTAGTTGATGCCTCTGTGCTTCTGGTAGTCCGCCCGATCGATCTTTATGTAGACGATTTGCTGTCGGCTAAACGGCGTTTGGGTTCCCGCTTGGCTGGTGTTGTACTCAACGACGTTCCCTCGGACAAACTCGAATCCATCACGGCGACTGTGCGGCCTTTTCTGGAGCGTCGCGGCATTCCGGTTTTGGGAATGCTACCGAGAAGCGCTTTGCTGCGCAGTGTCAGCGTCAAAGAATTGGTGCACCAATTGAAAGCTGATGTCCTCTGCCGTCGAGACCGTTTGGACTTGATGGTGGAAACCTTGACAATTGGTGCGATGAATGTTAGCTCAGCTATGAAGTATTTCCGCAAAGCCAGAAATATGGCGGTAGTCACCGGGGGCGATCGCACCGACATTCAGCTAGCAGCTTTGGAAAGCTCGACTCAGTGCTTAATTCTCACCGGCCACTTGCCTCCTTCTCCCCTCGTGATTGGCAGGGCAGAAGAAATGGAAATTCCAGTTTTGTCTGTTGATTTGGATACCTTAACCACGGTGGAAATTATCGACAGCACCTTTGGCAGCGTGCGCCTGCACGAACCGATCAAGGTGGAATGCGTTAGTCAGCTAATGGCAGAACACTTTGACCTCAAGAGCATGATGGCATCCTTGGGTTTGGGCGATCAAGTCCATTAAGCACGCAGCCCGAACTGAGCGAAGAAGCTATTCGGCAGAGCGAAGAAGGCCAAGAGAGTTTTTTATTGGAAAAATAAAATAAAAAGTTCTTAAATTCTCAATTTTTCTTGAATTCTACCTTCAGACATTCTGCCTTCTGGCTTCCTCAAATCTCCCCATTTCTGGTCAGATATCGTAAATCAGGAATTCTTAACTTCTTTTTGGCGGCAATGGCTAGTGAGTCTGCTAGAATCCACAACGTAGTTTTATTTAATTTAATAAATTCTTTGAGTCAATCAATTGAGCTACCCAGAGTTGATGATTTTTTACAAGAACTTGCGGCAATCCAGCAAACCAGCTCCAAGCGGATTGCTCTTTTGGGTTCTCGCCACGTTCCTATTACCCACCAGCAGCTAATTGAGATGCTGAGCTACGCCATAGTTCTGGGAGGCAACCAGCTCATCACATCGGGGGCTACAGGCACCAATTCAGCCGCAATTCGGGGCGCAATGCGAGCAGATCCTAATCTGCTGACAGTGATTTTGCCACAAAGTATGAGCCGCCAGCCGCGGGAGTCCCGCGAGCAGCTCGAACAAGTCATACATTTGGTAGAAAATCCCAAAAATGACAGCTTGTCTCTCCCGGAATCCAGCGCCATGTGCAACCAGGAGATTATTTCTCGCTGTCAGCAACTGATCTGTTTTGCTTTTCACGAAAGCCACACTTTGCTGAAAACTTGCCAGGATGCGGAGGAACAGCGCAAAGTGGTGACTCTGTTCTATTTTGATTGAAATGCGAGGCGGATGATGCTGTTGGGATTGCCTGTGTCGGTTATTCTGCTTGATTGTATTGCTGCTGCTGCTGCGCTGGTTTATGCACCGTTTTTGGTGGTTGCCCTCGCTCGCTTGCAGCTAGGTTACGATCAAGCAGCACCTCGCGCTATGTTTGAGAGCTTGCCTGCTTACGCTCAGCGGGCAACTTGGGCTCACCAAAATTCGTTTGAGACGTTTATGCTGTTTTCAGCGGCGGCTTTGATGGCTTTTGTGACAGGAGTAGATTCGGAGGCGGCGGGCTGGGCTGCGATCGCTTTTCCTCTAGCCCGGTTGTTGTTTTCGGTTTTCTATATTCTGAATGTGCCTCTGGGGCGATCGCTCATGTTTGCGATTAGTTCTTCTTGCACTGTTTCTTTATTCTATATCAGTTTGATGGCTGTGAATGGCTAATTGTCAGTTGTCAGAAAGAAGAAGGAAGAAGGAAGAAGGAAGAAGGAAGAAGGAAGAGGGAAGAGGGAAGAAGGAAGAATATTTTAAATTCCCAATTCCCAATTCCCAATTCCCAATTCCCAATTCCCAATTCCCAATTCCCAATTCCCAATTCCCAATTCCCAATTACTAATTTATGGCTGCTAATTATTCATTCGATATTGTCAGCGAGTTCGATCGACAAGAATTAGTTAACGCTGTTGACCAAACAGTGCGAGAAATTCAAAGCCGCTACGATTTAAAAGATACCAAAACAACCGTAGAATTGGGCGAAGAATCAATCACTGTTAATACCGACAGCGAATTTACTCTCGATGCGGTTCACACTGTTTTGCAAACTAAAGCCGCCAAGCGGAATTTATCTTTGAAAATTTTTGATTACGGCAAAATTGATCCTGCTAGCGGCAGCCGCGTCCGTCAAGAAATTAAACTAAAAAAAGGACTAACTCAAGAAATCGCCAAACAGATTACTAAGTTAATCCGCGATGAGTTCAAAAAAATTCAAGGTTCGATTCAAGGCGATTCAGTGCGGGTTTCTGCTAAAGATAAGGATGATTTGCAGTTGGTGATTCAACGATTGAAGCAAGAAGATTATCCCGTGGCTTTGCAGTTTAACAATTACCGGTAAATTGGTGAAAGCTAAGTATTGGATTGTCAGTTGTGCGATCGCCTCTTTGAGTGCTATAGAACTTGCCTTGCGCTTGCTCGGATTCGGAAATCCTGCCTTGCTACAAGCTGATGCCAATGCTGGCTATATATTTGCACCAAATCAACTTGTATATCGCTTTGGCAATAGACTTGAGTACAATCAATATTCTCAGCGATCTGAACAAATCGATTCAGCAAAGCCTGAAGGTACTCTCAGAATTTTGATGATAGGAGATTCGGTTCTCAACGGTAATAATACCACCGATCAGCAAGAAACTATTCCAGAATTGTTTGAAGCGCGTTTGTTGGGCATAAAAAACCAAGTTGAGGTGCTGAATGCTTCTGCAGGTTCTTGGGGAATTGGCAATCAATTGGGATATATTCGCAAGTTTGGCACTTTTGAAAGCGATGCTGTGATTTTGCAAATTGGTACTCACGATTTGCTACAACCTCCAAGCAGCAGCGCGGGGGTGGGAAATGACCCGCTGATGCCGAATCGCAAACCGTTATTGGCAATTCAAGAAGCGTTTCAAAGACACGTTAGCCCCAAATTGTCAAGTATTTTTGTATCGAATTCTCCTGCGGCGGGAGTGCCGGTGTCGGAATCACAACGGTTTAGGGAAAATATGCAGCGATTTGAGCAAATAGTTGCTTTGGTGCGAGCTAAGAATATTCCGTTGTTTGTGTTGTATACTTGCGATCGAGCGGATTTACTGCCGATACCGAATCAGCCAAGGTTTAAATCTGAGTTTGTCGATCGGCTAAAAGCTTTGAAAATTCCAGTCATAGACATTCACGTAGCCTGGTCAAAATTGCCGAAAACCACGGTAGAAAGTTATTTTCGGGATGGCGTACACCCCACAGCCCCAGCCTATGAATCAATCGCAGATTTAGTCTTTCAGCAGTTGTGTACTGAGAAAAAATTAGCTGCTTGCTCATTAACTAATACCAACTCTGAAAAGTAGTGCCACACATATATTTTACGCGATCGTCTGTAAGCAAACGGTATTGCCCTTTCCCGATCCCGATCGGCGAATTTCAATAATTGGTAAAAAATTTAATTGTGTAGCAATATCTAATCGAAATTGATTTTAAATATCTAAATTCATGACTCTTTTAGTCTCAAGTTTACCCGCACTTACTGCAAGTTGGTCGCACTTAACCGACGTAAATCCTGTGGCGCTGACTGCCGATGAAAAACCAAGTTTCTGCGTCTAGGACTATACTTTACATTTTTTAAAGTGGATCTATTTAGCTGCCGAAAGATGGGATGAACATCAGGATGTCTGTGATGGATGGCGGCGAAGCCACAAAATACGTCAAATATATCACCAAAGGCAATGCTACAGCTATAATTGCTTTAACCGCGAGTGTGTTGGAAGAAGAAAAGGCGATCGGGCTTTCAGCCGGTTGTGATGACTTCCTTCGCAAACCCTTCGTTGAACACAGTATTTTTGATGCACTAGCTAAGCATTTGGGAGTCAAATATATCTATGCAGAAACAATATCTCCTGTCTTGGATGATACAGAAAAAAGCCCATTGACATCGGAAGATTTAAGCTGTATGAATCAAGAATGGATTAGTCAACTATACGAAGCTGCACTTGAGGCAAATACTAACCTCGTGTTACAAGTCGTAGGAGAAATTCCTCAAACAGAAACTCGTTTGATAAAATCCCTAACAAAACTTGCCAGTGAATTTAAGTTTGAGCAGATTCTTGATTTAGTTGAACCCCTAATAAGCAATGAATCTTAATTCGGAAATCGAAAAGAAAGGTAATATTCTAATTGTAGACGATCTTCTAGAAAATCTACAATTACTAAGCGATGCGCTCCTCAAACTCGGCTACACTGTTCGCAGCGTCACCAGTGGGCGAATGGCAATGAAAACGGTGAAGGTAAAGCGACCAGATGTGATACTTTTAGATGTTAAGATGCCAGAAATGGATGGTTATCAAGTCTGTAGAACTCTCAAAGCCGATGCAGATTTTAGCCACATTCCAGTGATTTTCATTAGTGCTTTAGATGATGTCTTCGACAAAGTAACCGCCTTTGATTCAGGGGCTATAGACTACATCACCAAACCATTTCAAATCGAAGAAGTAGTGGCGCGTCTGGAAAATCAGTTAACCATTCAACGCCAGCAACAGCTTCTGGAACAAGAAAATATTAAGCGCCGGGAAGCAGAAGAGGTACTGTATCAATCGAGGGCTTTACTGGCTAGTGTTTTGAATAGTTCCCTTGATGGTATTGCGGCAATGCAGGCTGTTCGTAATACCGAAACAGGGGAGATTGAGGATTTTGAGTGTTTAGTTGTCAACCCCGTGATTGCTAGAGCTTTTAAATGCAGTAGTGAAGAGATGATTGGCAAATTGGTACTAAAAAACTTTTTGAACAATATTGATCTAGAATTATTTAATCGCTTCGTTAATATTGTTGAGACGGGGGAATCTTTAGAACAGGATTTTTACTATGAATCGGAAAAATCTTGCTGGTTTCACTTCGTAGCAGTTAAGTTAGGAGATGGTTTTTCTGTTACTATTCGTGATATTAACGCCCGCAAACAAATAGAATTGGCTCTCCAAGATGCCAATCAAAAATTAGAAGAACTGGTAAATATCGATGGTTTGACTCAGGTGGCTAACCGTCGCTGTTTCAACAATCGCCTTCAAAGTGAATGGCAACGCCTAGCGCGAGAAAATCAGCCACTTTCTCTAATTTTATTGGACGTTGATAAATTCAAATCCTACAACGACTACTATGGTCATTTGGCTGGCGATGATTGCTTAATTAGAATAGGTCAAACATTACAAAAAGTAGTCCGTCGTCCCACCGATTTAGCAGCGCGTTACGGTGGCGAAGAATTTGTGATACTCCTCCCGAATACGGATTTAGAAGGAGGGATTAAGGTGGCACAAAACATTCAAGAAGAAATTCACAATCTGGCGATTCCTCATGCAGAGTCTGACGTGAAGGAAATCGTCACAGTTAGTTTGGGTATTTCCTCAGTCATACCCACCTTGGAAGTTCAACCAGATACACTGGTAGCCTTTGCAGACAAAGCTTTGTACGATGCGAAACAACAGGGGCGCGATCGCTGGAGTACAAATTGTTGAAAAATCGGGGCGTTTTTTTGAGGAAGGGGGAATTATGCCGTTAGACAGGACTTTTCGCCAGTTGTAATTAATCCTGGTTTGTTCTTTTTCATGGTCAGATGGTCAAACTTTTGATCATGAAAGTTTGATATTTTCCGTCCCCTGACGCTTCCGCAGAGGGTGGAGATCCTGCCTTTCTCACAGGATGGAAATAGGGTTGGCTGAAAGAGAAATAAGCTGTAGCTAGGGCTACACATTAAGAATGTAAATCCTAACTAAATATCTAAACCAATGACTGTTAAGTCGGGAGGATGTTCGACAACAAACTGGTAATCTAACTCTTGTTTGGCTTGCGGGGGCAGAGACATTATCCATTCCAACATTCCCATTTCACCTGCTACTATCTTCGGATTAGTTTGAGTCAACCGCACTTTAACTTGTTCATTGCGGCTGACTGGTAGTTGCTCTTTCAATGTCAAGTTTACAGGCAGTTGCTGCAAGTTGGTCACAATTAACCGATAAGCGTAACTCGTGCGCCGCTGATTCCCGATCAGTTTTTTATCTACTTGTCTTTCCACTAATTCTCGCTCGATTTTTAGTCCTTCATCTATTCCTAAATTCAGCTTGAATTCTTGGCCAGGGGAAATATTTGCTAGCTGTAAAGTACCTACGAAAGTGTTGTCGCGAAAGATATTTGCTTGACCGGGCAGGAGAGTTGCACCTGTCATTGGATTGGTGACAATTGCTTGCAAATAAGCAAAGCTGACTAAACGCGGAACGGCTATGTATTGAAGTTGGGAGGGATAATTTTCGCTGAAAATAGTGACTTTGTGCGGCGTGCCGTCGCTGGGAATATTGGTATTTCCTCCTACTTGAAAGGTGACTGTGCCGCCTGCTTTAGATACTGTTGCTGTGGCGGTTTGAGCTGCTATGGGTTCGGGTGCGGGAGCGCTGCCACCAACAGCCATCATGTCTAATTGCTCCTCGTCTTCCATCTCAGATTCCATGAAATTGTCATACACTGCTGACGTTTCTGGTTTCGCACTTCGTTCCATCCGCGCTCTGGGAAAGCCTTGGCTTTGAGCAGATTTTGGGCGAACAATATCGATAAACCAGGGTTGGAGTTTGGGCGGCAAAGTTCCCATTCCGGGTTTTGCTGTTGATAAAGTTAGCGCTACTCCCGTCCAATCTTCGCCTGTATTTTGATTTACTTCGGCTAGGTAATTGAGATTGATTTGGTTGTTGGTAGTATCTATTCGCAAGTCGTAAAGGGGAGTCCAACGGGCTTGGGTTACTACATAGGAAATTTCGAGTTCAAAATTGCCGCTGCCGCTTGGTTCGATCGCCACAATGATGTTAAAACTTTTCTGGGAATGGGGAGTTTGTAGTTGGCGCAACTGCTGGCGCAAAGCTTCTATTTGCTTGTCTAATTCGCGCTGCTGTCTTTCGTGTTGCCCGATCGCACTTACGTACTTTTTATAATTGCTGCCTAAAAAATTGAGCAATTCTCCGGTTTCGTTCAAACCAATTTGCTGTTTGGCGATGCCACTGGCAAAGGAACCGACGCTTTTTGCGCTCAAATTCTCGACAAAGTTGAGTTGAATTATTCGCGCGGCGATTTGGTCTTTTATGGCGCGTTTTTGGGTTTCTAATTCTTGGATTTGGTGGGTTAATTCGGCGATGCGATCGCCCGTAGGTTCGCTGCTAAACACTGTTTCGCTACGCACTCCCAGCAATCGCACGGCGACTGTACCCGCGCCGGTGGCCCTGACTGACTCTGTTTCGAGGGTTGTGGGGAGGGAGGCGATCGTCAATTCGCGCTCGTTTCCCGTCAGGGCTACTGTGCCGCGGCGGGTGATCAGGGCGCGATCGGTGTACACGGTAACTTCGGAAATTTGCGACTCTACTATTTTGATATTATCGCGATCGACTAAATCTGAATTAGTCATTGCTACTAATGCCTTTACGAAACTCTTTTAGTGCATCCAAGGGCGAAGCAAACAAAATGCAGCGCTTCAACAAAGATAAGTCTAACTCTGGCAGTAATTCGCTATTTGTAATTTTCTCATAATCCTGTTCTCGCAAATGGTAAAGCTCTAGCGTTCCGTCTTCCCAAAACCAAACTTCCTGCACACCCATTAGCCGATATTTCTGAAGTTTAATCGGACTCCCGCTAGTAATCACCACCTCAATACATAGATCTGGAACATCCTTATCTGTCCCGAAACAATAAGACAAATCTGCCTGATACTCGACTTGATTTTCAACAATCTGGCTGTAAGCACCGCTGGGAAAAAACTCAATTTCTTTAACTTCAAAGTAGATCGCAAGCAATACGCCAATTATCGATTGAAACGCTTCATGAGGTTTACTAATGCCCACAATCTCTAAAACTCCTTGACAATAAAATAACCGCACTCCAGGCACATTCTCAAAACTAGCTTGAATTGCTTTGAATTGATGCCAGGTTAAGCCGCGGCAAGTGAAATGCTGCTCGGCTGCGGGAGAAACTGTGGGATTGTCTATAGTTTGAACCATGACTGTCCTGTTTATTTCAATATGTTAGCAACAACTTAATTTTAGCTCAGCGGCTCGATTCCCGCCAAATCCAAAATTTGAGGAATCAAATCTTCTCGCTTCACGGCCATCATGTGAACTCCTTGGCACAATTGCCGCGCTAGCTTGACTTGTTCTGCCGCAATTTTTATGCCTTCCTGCAAAGGTGCTGGGGATTTTGCCAAACGATCGATCGTCTCTTGCGGTATGTTAACTCCCGGCACGTATTTTTTAATGAATTCAGCATTTTTAGCTGATTTAAACAAAAAGATTCCTGCTAAAATTGGTTTGTTACAGCCAGCAGCAATTTGCTGCATAAACTTATCGAAAACGTCAAAATCTGTAATTAATTGACTCTGAAAAAACTGTGCTCCCGCTTCTACTTTTTTCTCAAATCGGCTTTGTAAACCAGACCAACTGGGGGATTGCGGATCGACAGCGGCACCGACAAATAAATCGGTAATTCCGTCTGTTAAAGCTTTGTCATTCCAGTCTTTGCCGCCGTTCATTTTTTGAATGACTTGCAGCAGTCGCACTGATTCTAAATCGAATACACTTTTGGCTTTGGGATGGTCGCCGGCTTTGACTGGATCGCCGGTGAGTGCCAAGATATTATGGATGCCTAAAGCGTGGGCTCCCATGAGATCGGCTTGCAAACCTATTTGATTGCGATCGCGACAAGCAACTTGACAAATCGGCTCAATTCCCCGCTGCAATAGAATCGCGGAAACTGCTAGCGGACACATTCGCAGCACTGCGCGGCTTCCGTCTGTGATGTTAATGGCGTGCACTCTGTTTTTGAGAATTTCCGCCATTGCGATCGTGTGAGTCATGTCGCCCCCTTTTGGCGGGGCAACTTCGGCGGTAATTATAAATTCTCCGGGGGTGGTGCAGGCTGTACGAAAACGGTTCATAGTTATATGTGAAGGAAGAAGGAAGAAGGAAGAAGGAAGAAGGAAGGAAGAAAGAAAGAAGAAGGAAGATGGCCCTTCGGCTTCGCTCAGGGTGAAAAGAGGGAAGAAGGAAGAGGGAAGATGGAAGAGGGAAGATGGAAGAAGGAAGAGGGAAGTTTGGCAACGGATTTTACAACGGATTTAACGGATGTTAGGAATAAGTGATTAATGATTCTATAAAATCACCAATTACCAATTACCAATTACCAATTACCAATCACCAATCACCAATCACCAATTACCAATTACCAATTACCAATTACCCATGATTAAAGAGGTAGAGAATAACCGAAGGCGGTTTTAACTTTAGTCAGAGTTTTGTTGGCAATGGTTTCTGCCTGTTCTTTTCCGCGACGGAGTACAGATTCTAAATATCCCGGATCGTCCATTATTGCCTTGTATTTATCCTGAATTGGTTTGAGGGCATTAATTGTTGTCTCTGTCAACAATGGTTTGAAATCTCCCCAACCCATGTTTTCACATTCCGCTGCAACTTCTTCCTTCGATTTGCCGGAAAGTAGGAGATAAAGTGTCAGTAAATTTCTCGCTTCCGGGCGATCGGGGTCGTCGAAAGTCAAGCCTCGTACTGCATCAGTTTTGCAGCGCTTGATTTTTTTGGTAATTGTTTCTGGTGAATCCAATAAGTTAATTCTACTCTGTTCGGAAGGGTCAGATTTTGACATTTTGCGCGTGCCGTCTGTCAAACTCATCACTCTCGCGCCGTCAGTACGAATTAACGGTTCTGGAAGTTTCAAGACTGGTTTTTCTGGTGTACCGAATTGGTGATTTAATCTGACGACAATATCGCGGGTGAGTTCCAAATGCTGTTTTTGGTCTTCTCCCACTGGCACTTTGTCGGCATCGTACAGCAAGATGTCTGCTGCCATCAATACGGGATAATTTAGTAATCCGGCGTTGACATTTTCGCCTTGTTTAACTGCTTTTTCTTTAAACTGAATCATATCTTCGAGCCAGTTGATCGGCGTAATGCAGTTGAGCAGCCATGCTAGTTCTGTGTGCGCCGAGACGTGGGATTGCACGAAAATAGTAGAATATTCTAAATCGATGCCGCAAGCTAAATACAGAGCGGCGATAGCGTAAGTGTCAGATGCTAGAGTTGCTGGATTGTGCGGTGCGGTAATTGCGTGCAAATCGACTACACAAAAGTAGTTTTCGTACTGGCTTTGACCTTCTACCCAGTTGCGAATGGCACCGAGATAATTGCCGAGGTGAAGATTGCCTGTTGGCTGAACTCCTGAAAGAACGCGCTGTTTGCCCATGAGGAAAGAATAGAATTGATTTCACATTTCTATTTTGACACGTTATTTTGATTTAAGATACTTTAATTTTTGGGCGCCATTAGCAACGGGCTAGAAGCCCGTTCCACAAGACATAATTTTGGGGTAGGGATTAGCAACGGGCTAGAATCCCGTTCCACAAAGCATTTTTTTTGATTATGCTCCTACCCAATGCCCAATGCCCAATGCCCAATGACTAATTGCGATTATAAATCTGTCAGCAACCTGGCTTTGCGTAAAATAAATGTGAGAACTGTTTCTTGACCGGTGATAATATCGGCTCTGCCCTCCATTCCTGATTGAATTGAATACTGGCGGGGGACGTTTGCCTGGGGGTCTCCGAAGAATTGGCCGCTGGTGGATTGGAGTTTTGTTAAATAGGTTTGTTGGGGCTTTATTGCTACTTCGTAATATGCTGTACCTAAATTGTTACCGGGATTTTGAGGGGCGATCGCATCTGGGGCGATTCCACTGACTGTTCCTTTCAGTGTCCCGTAATCTGGGAAAGGCAAAGCCGAAATCCTGATCTGTACGGGTTGGCCGATTTGGATGCGGGCGATGTCTTGGGATGTGACTTTGGCTTTGACTATCAGGGGTACGTCGCTGGGGACGATTTGGGCGATCGCACTGCCGGCTTGTATGGTTTGACCAGTGTTTTGTACTTCCAATCTCAGAATTGTACCATCAGCAGGCGCGCGGATCACGCTATTTTCTAGTTGTGACTGAATTTGATTGAGTTCTTTTTTAGCTTGAATTAATTGTTGTTGAATGGTCGATCGCTTGACGAGCAAAACCCGCCGACTTCGGCCCAGTCTCTCGGCGACATCCGGCTGCGATGTGGCGATTTTCACTAGAGCGGACTCGACTACTTCCTGGGCGGCTGGACTTGCAGTTTTGATGCTTTGAAATTGGCCGCTGGCTAAAATTTGATTTTCCAAGTCCCGCAGTTGCTGGTTGATTTGCTGTGCTGCTGTTTGAGACTGATTAATGATTTCTTGGAACTGCTTTTTTTGGGTGCCCAAACGCGAAGCGTCTACAACTGCGATCGCATCTCCGGCTTTTACTGTCTGATTCTCGCTGACAGCAATGCTTTCGATGGTTCCTTCGGTTGCTGCTTGCACAACGCGCACTTCTCCGGCTGGACGGACGATCGCGTCTGCTTTGACTGTAGCACTGTATTTGGTGACGCTTGCAAGGGCGATCGCCCCGCCAAACGTGGCCACCATCAAAATTCCCCCCAAAGTTGTCCAGCGGCTGACAGGGGGCAAAAACTGGTCGTTATCAAAGGTTTCTGCGGGTGTGGGTTCGGGAGTGCGAGGCATGGCGGCTACTGGGGGTGAGGGTTCGAGGGGAAGAATGTTGAGTTTTGATTTTTGAGTTGGGGAAAGGGAGAGAGCGATCGCCTATTTCTTTCGTCACATTTATTTTCTGCTTTCCGGACACCAAGCATAGGTTTAGAAATATCAATCAAAATTCATAGGGTCAAGGTCAAAATCCGCACAGCTTTGCAGTCTCCACCCGGAAATCTCCCCAAACATCAAGAATGGTGGAGCCAGCGGGCAAAAGTCAGGAAATTAGAGAATTTCAGCAATGATTTCTGGCGCTGTTACCCGGTTTTTCTGGGATCTGTACGTAAGTAAGTAGATATGTATTAATAGGAGTTCCTTATGTCGGATAATCAACACAATTCACTCTTCACCGAACTAACGGATCGAGAATCGGGTACTGTCAGCGGTGGCAGCATTACCAAGGGTTTCAGCAGTTCTAACAGCAACAGCGACACCAATAACAGCAGTAGCAATGGCGTCAATACGCTGTTTTTCCTGCCACAGCCCAGCCAGATTTTCCTTTACGATCCGATTCGCGATCGCCCTTACAAAACCCTAATAGTCTAGATAGCTGAGTCAGGTAGCGCGATCGAAATGAATTTAGAAAATATCTCGGTAATATTCCGGAACTCGCACACCCCTTCAAGAACTATTAGTTAGTAATTACACGAGGCTATAGAGATTTATAAAATTTCTAATTCTCGTTCCATCTTGTCAAATTAAATGGAGTCAAATCATGAAAGAAACTAAGGAAAATTCACTGTTTGCTGAACTCACCCCTGAAGAATCAGCTAGCGTCAACGGCGGTTACTATTATGCCAATAATCGCTACAACAACGACTGCGATCAACGGCGCAGTTGGGTAGTGTACCGCCGGAATTGCGACGGTTCCTTCAGAAGAGTAGTCCGCTACGGCTACTCCTAAAGTTTAGGGCTGTGAATTCAGCTCTCTAACTGTTGATCGAGAAAGCACCCATAATTTCATGGTGCTTTATTTAAGCGAGGCTGTAGAAATTTTAGATAATTTCTAGTTTCTGTTAAAAACTTTTAACCTTGAAAGGAGTCAAATCATGCAAGAAAATAAGGAAAATTCACTGTTTGCTGAACTCACCCCTGAAGAATCAGCTAGTGTCAACGGCGGTTACTATTATGCCAATAATCGCTACAACTGTAACCGTGGGCGCCGCCGCAGTTGGGTAGTGTACCGCCGGAATTGCGACGGTTCCTTCAGAAGAGTAGTCCGCTACGGCTACTCCTAAAGTTTAGGGCTGTGAATTCAGCTCTCTAACTGTCGATCGAGAA